>JBOIEE010000329.1:0-3079 GCA_050740975.1 Gammaproteobacteria bacterium
AAGTAGGATTGATGAAGTTCTTGCTAGCGGCCGCTGACGACTTGTAGACCAAGATGCTTTTCCATCGGTTCAAAGTCCCGATCGCAATGAAGCAACGGGTAACTGTGCACCAGGCAGAAGGTAGTTACCTCTGCGGCGGCTTGCAGATAAACTATCGCTCAGATTTTTTGCAACCTTGTCGTTAACGACTTATGGAGCTGGGCTCGGCAAAGGCGCTTGTAACCGGTGGCTGCTCCGGTTTAGGGTTGGCGGTGGGCCGGGCTCTAAGCCAGGCGGGAGCGCGGGTGGCGGTGCTGGACATCGCCCGCGAGGGAGCGGCGCGAGTCAGTGCAGCGCTGGGCCCGCAAGCGCATTACCTGGGGTGCGATGTGCGCTCTGAAGAGCAGGTGCAAAGCGCCGTGCGAGAGGCCGGAGATCGCCTCGGTGGGATCACCCTTGCGGTCAACTGCGCCGGGATATTCCAGAGACAGCGGGTGGTCGGGCGGGACGCCGTGCTGAGCGGTGCGCAGTTCGCGCAGGTGCTGGAGGTCAACCTCTTCGGCACGTTTTTGATTTGCCGGGAGGTGGCCAATCGGATGCAGCACAACCAGCCGGATGTGGGGGGTGAGCGTGGCGTGATCATCAATACCTCTTCGATCGCCGCCGACGACGGGCAAACAGGGCTGGCTGCCTACGCCGCGGCCAAGGGGGGCGTCGCCAGCCTTACGCTGCCGTTGGCGCGGGAGTTTTCGACCTTTGCCGTGCGCGTGATCGTGATCGCACCGGGGCTTTTCGATACGCCCATGCTGCAGGGGCTGACGGAGCAGGCGAGGGCCGATCTGTGTGAGCAGGTGCCGTTTCCAAAGCGCTTGGGACATCCCGAGGAATTCGCCGCCCTGGTGTGCCACATCTATCAAAACCCGATGTTGAACGGCACAGTCATCCGCTTGGACGGGGGCTTGCGGCTGCCGGGAGCTTGAAGGATGAGATCAGACAACCCGATTTGGTCTCCGTCCGCTACGCGCACAGCACAAGCGAATATGACGCGCTTTATGCGCCGGGTCGAGGCCGAGCTGGCCGCAGAGGTGAAAGACTACGCCGCACTTTATCACTGGTCGATCACCGAGCCCCAGGCGTTTTGGGGCGCCGTCTGGAAATTCTGTGCCATTCGCTCCTCCGCGCCCTGGCATGCGGTATTAGAAAACGGGGACCAGATGCCGGGAGCGCGCTGGTTTCCCGGCGCCCGGCTTAATTTTGCCGAAAACCTGCTTTCCCGCCGTGACCACAAGGCGGCTCTGGTTTTTCGGGGCGAGGACGGAAGCCGGCGGGTCATCACTTATGAGGCCCTCGCCACCCAAGTCGGGGCATTGTCCGGTGCGCTGCGTGGGGCCGGGGTGGGTGCGGGCGATCGGGTCACCGCCTGCATGCCGAACCTGCCCGAGACGGTAGTCGGGATGCTGGCCGCGAGCAGCCTAGGCGCCATCTGGTCGTCCTGTTCGCCCGACTTTGGGGTCAAGGGCGTACTGGATCGCTTTGGTCAGATCCGGCCTAAAGTAGCGTTCATCACCGACGGCTATTTTTATAATGGAAGATGGATCGCGGTCGGCGACAAGATGCGCGCGGTTCTTGCTCAATTGCCCGGGGTCGAGGTCGTTGTTCAGGCCCCTTACGGCGGGGGGCAGGGAGCAGGGGCCTCTGGGCTCGGGATCCCCTATGCCGAGTTCGTGCAGCGGGGGAGAGGAGAGGGATTGAGCTTCACCCAGCTTCCCTTCGATCATCCCCTCTATATCCTGTACTCCTCAGGTACCACGGGTCCGCCTAAGTGCATCGTGCACGGTGCGGGCGGGACCCTGATCCAGCACCTGAAGGAGCTCGTGTTGCACACCGATCTCAAGCCCGGCGACACGATTTTCTATTTCACCACCTGCGGCTGGATGATGTGGAACTGGCTGGTGTCCAGCCTCGCTGTGGGCGCCACCGTGGTTTTGTACGACGGCTCGCCGGTGCATCCCAAGCCCGAGGTGTTGTTTGATCTGGTGGAGCAAGAGGCCATCAATGTCTTCGGTGTGAGCGCGAGATACCTGGCCGCGCTCGAAAAGGCGGGGGTACGGCCGAGTGAAACGCATGCTATGGATAGTCTACGCACCATACTCTCTACTGGATCGCCGCTCGCTCCGGCCTCTTTTGATTATGTTTACGAGAACCTTAAGAGCGACGTGCAGCTCTCCTCGATTTCAGGCGGCACGGATATCGTGTCTTGCTTTGCGCTAGGCAATCCTGTTCTACCTGTGTACCGCGGGGAGTTGCAGTGTCGCGGCTTAGGCATGAAGGTGGAGATCTACGACGAAGGCGGTCAGCCGGTTTATGAACAGCACGGGGAACTGGTGTGCACGGCGCCGTTCCCGTCGATGCCCTTGGGCTTCTGGAATGACCCGAGCGGGGAGCGCTATCGCGAGGCTTATTTCGCCCGTTTTCCGGGCGTATGGGCACACGGGGATTATGCGGAGCTAACCACCCACAGCGGGGTGATCATCCACGGCCGCTCCGATGCGGTATTAAATCCCGGCGGGGTGCGCATCGGCACCGCTGAGATCTACCGCCAAGTGGAGACCCTGTCCGAGGTGCTGGAAAGCCTCGCCATCGCCCAGGACTGGGATAACGATCAGCGCATCCTGTTGTTCGTAAAGCTGAGGGAAGAAACCCGGCTGGATGAGGCGCTGATCGACCGCATCAAGAAAGCGATCCGCGAGAACGTCTCCCCGCGCCATGTCCCGGCCAAAGTGATCGCGATCGCAGATCTCCCGCGCACCATGAGCGGCAAGCTCGCGGAGCTCGCAGTGCGCGAGGTGATCCATGGGAGAGTGGTGAAAAACCGGGACGCCTTGGCTAACCCCGAGGCCTTGGAGCTGTTCCGTGATCTTCCCGAGCTGCGGTCGGCCTAGGAGCCTGTCGGACTTAGGGAACCTAGCGAGGCGAGTGGGAAATCGAGGACAGATTTTCGATCATTTGAGGCGAATCGTGGTAACTATTTAACGAACCTGCCCTGAGCGTCTGAGTCGAAGGGAATGATCGGAGGACCGATTTCGCACCGGCGGAGTAG
>JBOIEE010000330.1:0-3848 GCA_050740975.1 Gammaproteobacteria bacterium
TGACACCGAATTTGTTCTGCACACCGGCGTGGTCCAAAAGCGTGTTGTCCATGGTGTTTACCAGGCACACCCGTTGGTTGACCAATTGCGCGAGGTCTTTGTCGCCGGTCGAGATCACGGTTTGCAGCTGCTCCCGACTCGCCTTCGTCGCCAAGGTTCCGATAACGTCATCGGCCTCCACCCCTTCGATTATCAGCAGCGGCAGCCCCAGCGCTCGGATGATGCTGTGCAAGGGGGCGACTTGCCGACTGAGCTCCTCAGGCATGGGGGGGCGGGTGGCTTTGTATTGTGGATACAGCGCATCACGAAAGGTTTTTCCTTTGGCGTCGAAGACGACCGCCATATAGTCCGGTTGGTAATCGTTCCACAAGCGGCGCAGCATCGCGATCACACCGTGGATAGCGCCGGTAGGTTGGCCGGAGGATGTGGAAAGCGGCGGCAAAGCGTGGTAGGCCCTGAACAAGTAGGAAGAACCGTCGACCAATACCAGTGTATTATCGTTCATCAGAGGAAAATGCGGTGGGGCGACCGGAATTCTAAATGCATTAGCCGGAATCGCTGCTCTTGCTCGCGTTCTTCACAACGGTACAATGAGCAGTTTTTGATATTTCGACGCCCACCCGCGCAGGGCGCTAGTATTTTAGCTAACTGCCCATTTTTAATTTTACTACGAGATAACGATGTCGATGAGCGCTTCCGGCAAGAAAAAATCGGCCTGTGCCCCCTCGCGGCGGGAATTGGCGGCGGCGATAAGAGTGCTCAGTATGGATGCCGTCCAGGCCGCCAATTCCGGTCACCCGGGAACTCCCATGGGTATGGCGGATATCGCGGAAGTGCTTTGGAACGATTTCCTGCGCCACAATCCCGCTAATCCACGCTGGTTTAACAGAGACCGCTTTGTGATGTCGAACGGCCATGGCTGTATGTTGCTTTACGCCGTGTTGCACCTGAGCGGTTATGACCTGTCGCTCGAGGAGATCCGTAACTTTCGCCAATTGGGCTCCAAGACCCCCGGGCACCCCGAATATGGGCATACCCCTGGAGTAGAGACCACCACCGGACCCCTGGGGCAGGGGCTGGCAAACGCCGTCGGCATGGCCATCGGGGAAAAGGTGATGGGGGCCCATTTCAATCGCCCGGGACACACGATCGTGGACCATTACACCTATGTTTTTCTCGGCGACGGTTGCATGATGGAGGGGATCAGCCACGAAGCGAGCTCTCTGGCTGGGACCCTGGGCCTCGGCAAGCTGATCGCATTCTACGATGACAATGGGGTGTCGATCGACGGTGATGTGCGCGGCTGGTTTACCGACGATACACCTAAGCGCTTCGAGGCTTATGGCTGGCATGTGGTCCGAGATGTGGACGGACACGACGCAGCCGCGCTAAAAGCAGCCATAGAACAAGCGCGTGGCGCGACAGGTAAACCAAGCCTGATTTGTTGTAAGACCGCCATTGGCTGGGGAGCACCGAATAAACAGGGCACCGCCGCCTGCCATGGCGCCGCTTTGGGTGCCGAGGAGGTGGCTCTGGCGCGCCAGCGGATCGGTTGGGCTTATGCCCCTTTTGAGATCCCACAGCCCCTCTATGAGGCATGGAACGCGCGTCGGCAGGGAGCACAGTGGGAAGCAGTTTGGCGGGGGAGCTTAGCCCGCTACCGCGAGCGCTATCCGAAGCAAGCCGAAGAGTTTGAGCGGCGCGTCGCTGGATTTCTGCCGGAGGAGTGGCATGCGCACAGCGAACGATTTATCCGCGAGCTTGCAGAGCGCAAAACGTCAGCCGCTACCAGAAAAGCTTCCCTGGACGCATTGAACGCTTATGGACCGTTGCTTCCAGAATTGTTGGGGGGTTCGGCTGATCTGACCGAGTCAAACCTCACTTTTTGGTCTGGGTGCAAAGCGATCAGCTCGGAATCCCCGGACGGGAATTACCTTTATTATGGTGTACGAGAATTTGCGATGTCGGCGCTCATGAGCGGCATCGCTTTGCACGGCGGATTTATCCCCTATGGGGGGACGTTTCTGGTATTTTCGGACTATGCCCGCAACGCGTTGCGGCTTGCGGCTTTGATGGGAACGCGCACGATTTTCGTCTATACCCATGACTCAATCGGTTTGGGCGAGGATGGACCCACTCACCAGGCCGTAGAGCACGCGGCCAGTCTGCGGCTGATGCCCAATATGTCGGTTTGGCGCCCTTGCGACGGGGTAGAAACCGCCATCGCATGGCGTAACGCTTTAGGGCGCACAAAAGGGCCTACTTCGTTGCTGCTCTCTCGGCAAACGCTTCCGCACCAAGCGCGCTCGGAACAGAGCATAAAGGAAATCGAGCGCGGAGGCTACGTGCTTCTGAACTGCGAGGGAGAGCCTGAAGCGATCATCATTGCAACCGGTTCTGAAGTCGGGCCGGCTGTTGTGGCGGCTCAGCGCTTGAACCAAGGCGGGCGCCGGGTACGTGTGGTGTCTATGCCTTGCACCGACGTGTTTGACCAGCAAGAGACCACGTACCGGGAAAGCGTGTTGCCCTCGGCGATACGACGGCGGGTGGCGGTGGAAGCCGGTAGCTCTGACTATTGGCGAAAGTATGTCGGTCTGGATGGCGCGGTTATCGGCATGCACAGCTACGGGCGTTCGGCACCTGGCGAGGTCGTAATGGCGCATTTCGGATTTTCCGCCGAACACATCATCGAGGTGTTAAAGCAACTGCTGTGACGCGTTTCGGCGCTAGCGGGGCTTAGCCAAGACGGCTAAAATCGGTATGGGCTTAGAAACATTCGCGTGAGAGTTTGTGAAAAAACCGTCGCGAGCGAAGGGAGGTCGCGTTCCGCCGGAGCGCAGGAACCGGAGTGTATGTTGAAATACATGAGGATTCCAAGCACCGCCGGAATGCGAGATCCCGAGCGCAGTAGGTTTTTTCACAAACTCTGAGCGTAAATCCAACAATTCGGAGACCATAATGCCAATTAGAGTCGCCATTAATGGCTATGGCCGTATCGGGCGCAATATATTGCGCGCGGCCTATGAAACGGGGCGTCATAACACGCTTCAGATCGTTGCCGTCAATGACCTCGGTGATGCTAACACCAACGCCCATCTGACTCGCTACGACAGCGCGCACGGCCGCTTTCCCGGTGAAGTGAGCGTCCAGGGTGAGTACATGCTGGTCAACGGAGATGAAATTCGTGTCTTGGCCGAGCGCGATCCGACACGATTGCCGTGGGGTGCGCTCGGGATCGATGTGGTGTTAGAGTGCACCGGTTTGTTCGCCAGTCGCGCCAAGGCCAGCGCTCATCTCACCGCCGGCGCCAAGAAAGTCGTGATCTCGGCGCCAGCGGGAAACGAGGTCGATGCGACGGTAGTCTACGGGGTTAATCACCAGGTATTAAAGGCCAGCGACACGATAATTTCCAATGCCTCGTGCACCACAAACTGTCTGGCCCCTTTGGTAAAGCCGCTGCATGAGCGCATCGGGGTGCTGGCCGGGATCATGACCACTATCCATTCATACACCAATGACCAGGTTCTGACCGACGTCTATCACAGCGATCTGCGCCGTGCCCGCTCTGCGACGCAATCCATGATCCCGACAAAGACCGGCGCGGCGGCGGCGGTAGGGTTGGTATTGCCCGAGCTTGAAGGCAAGCTGGATGGTTTTGCGATACGGGTTCCCACGATCAATGTCTCTTTGGTCGACTTGACTTTTTCAGCAGCCCGCGAGACCAGCAGCGCAGAGATAAACGCCATCATGCACGAAGTCTCGGAAGGGGAGCTCAAAGGGATAGTCGAGTACAACGATAAGCCGCTGGTGTCTGGCGATTTCAATCACAATACCGCTTCCTGCGTGTT
>JBOIEE010000331.1:0-2650 GCA_050740975.1 Gammaproteobacteria bacterium
TGAACCCAGCCAGTGCTGCAACGCGCTGGTGCGCACACCGGCGGCTATGGAGATCACTAGGGTATGGCTGGCTATAGACCCAGCCAGCTCCATGGCCACCGTTTTCATGATCTGCGGCTTTACCGCCAGCACCACCACCTCGGCCCCGGAGACCGACGGCCGGTTATTCGCGCTTACCTCGATCCCAAACCGAGCCGTAAGACGTTTTAGCTTATGGAAATCGGGATCGGCGACCCGCAGCTTTGCCGCGGGGTAGCCATCGGCGATGAGTCCCCCGATCAGCGAGCGGCCCATGTTTCCGCCGCCGATGAAGGCGATGTTTTTATTTTTCATTGGCCGGATTATAACCGAATGGCGAGCCTCGACGCCCTTTTCAAGGCGTTGGGCGCGAACCAAAGATGGTTGTGCCGAGGCGGATCATGGTCGCTCCTTCGGCGATAGCGGCTTCGAAATCGCCACTGGTTCCCATAGAAAGCGTATCCATCCCGGCCCCGCGGTCATTCAAGATCTGATAGAGTTCATGCACCGGACGGAAAACAAGCCGCTGTTGGTCAAAATCATCGGTAGGGGCCGGGAGCGCCATTAGACCTCGCAACCGCAACCGCGGGAATTCTTGGATCGCGTGGGCGAAGTCGGCTGCTTCGGCGGGAAGACAACCGCCTTTGGTCGCTTCCCCGCTGATATTGATCTGTATGCAAACATTTAGCGGCGGCCGATCGACAGGGCGCTGTTCGTTCAGGCGGCGAGCGAGGGCTACTCTGTCTAGCGTGTGCACCCAGTCGAATAAGGCGGCGATGAGCCGGGTCTTGTTCGTTTGAATGCGTCCGATGAAATGCCATTCTAAGCGCAGATCGCACAAAGCGGTGATCTTTCCCTCGGCCTCTTGCAGATAATTCTCTCCAAAGCCGGCCAACCCCAGGGTGTGTGCCCGGCGTATGGCCTGCGCGCACTGCATTTTGGACACGGCAAGCACCTGCACCACCCCGAATCGGCGCCCAAAGCGCTCTTCGGCCTCCCGCATGCGGGCGCGCAAGGCGGCGACACGCCGCCCCATTTCGGGCATCTCATGCTCTGGGCTCAACTTGTAACCCCGCTAAGTTCTTCTAGAATACCTTTAAGTGACAACGCTTTTTTAACTTGCCTCACGCCTTATAAGCCATTGATTCGGAGTGCCTGATGGACATCGGTGAGCTGCTGGCCTTTGCCGTGAAAAACAACGCCTCTGACCTCCATCTATCGTCGGGCCTGCCGCCTATGATACGCGTGGATGGCGATGTGCGCCGAATCAACCTCCCCGCGATGGAGCACAAGGACGTGCACGGTTTGGTCTACGACATCATGAATGACAAGCAGCGCAAGGACTATGAGGAATTCCTCGAGTGCGACTTCTCGTTCGAGATCCCAGGACTCGCCCGGTTTCGGGTCAACGCCTTCAATCAACAGCGTGGGGCAGGGGCGGTGTTCCGGACCATCCCCTCGGATATCAAGTCTTTAGAGGAACTGAACGCGCCCAAGATCTTTAAGGAGATTTCGGATTACCCGCGCGGGGTGGTTCTGGTGACGGGCCCTACCGGATCGGGCAAATCCACCACGTTAGCGGCGATGGTCAACCACAAAAACGAGAGCGAGTACGGACATATCCTCACCGTAGAGGACCCCATCGAGTTCGTGCACACGAGCAAGAAATGCCTGATCAATCAGCGCGAAGTCCACCGCGACACCCTGGGATTTAACGAAGCACTGCGCTCCGCCCTGCGCGAAGATCCGGATACCATCTTGGTGGGCGAGATGCGCGATCTGGAGACCATACGTCTCGCGCTGACGGCCGCCGAAACCGGTCACCTAGTGTTTGGAACGTTGCATACCAGCTCGGCCGCTAAGACCATTGACCGCGTCGTGGACGTCTTTCCGGCGGCGGAGAAGGAGATGATCCGGGCCATGCTTTCCGAGTCGCTGCGGGCGGTGATCTCGCAGACGCTGTTGAAGAAAACAGGCGGAGGACGGGTTGCGGCGCACGAGATCATGATCGGCACGCCGGCGATCCGTAATCTCATTCGCGAGAACAAGATCGCTCAGATGTATTCCGCCATTCAGACCGGTCAGCAGTTTGGGATGCAGACCTTGGATCAGTGCCTGAAGGAGCTGGTGAGCAAGAATGCGGTCAGCCGCCAGGATGCCCGCAGCAAGGCCGTGAACAAAGACATGTTTTGAGAGCACTTCGATTAATTCGAAGTGCCCGGCGGTATAGGGGCGAGCCGGGAAAAACGATGGTCAAGTAGACCATCGTCCCGGCGAGCGGGTGCGCCAGGATGGCGTGCCCTGGGGCTTTCAAGCGCAGCAGGAACGCGCAGTGCCGAAAGTGCCGCACATGTTTCAAACAGATACTGTTTGAAACATGGAGCGCAGCAAAAATCGCATTTTTGCTGCGCAATGCGAAAAATTTCACGGGTGGAATTTTTCGCAGTGTTCTTAAATCACTGTGACGCCGGAGTGCCGTTATGGAGCGAGAGCAAGCGATCAAGTACATGCGCGACCTGCTGAAGCTGATGGTCGAAAAAAAGGGGTCAGACCTTTTTATAACCGTTGGCTTCCCGCCTGCGATCAAGGTCGACGGGAAGGTGACCCCCGTATCCAAAACCCAGCTTACCTC
>JBOIEE010000332.1:0-10147 GCA_050740975.1 Gammaproteobacteria bacterium
TGGCTGACCTCCCGGTGAATGTTAATGACAAAGCGTTCATTATGCGGCTCTGACCTCAGCGAGGCTAACCCGCGTTGACGCCGGGGGTCAGCCTCGCTCCGCGGAAGTCATAATGTCTAGGCTTTCAGATTCGGCGCCTTCGTCTGCGCCGCGAGCAGCGGTTTCGCCGCCAGGGTCAGCTCTCCGCGCTGAAAATTGGTGATGTTGCGCCGGCGGCTCGGCGCTCGGGCGTTGGTCCATCATCCAGGAGTTCCCGAAACCGCGCTTTCAATATGGCGAGCTCGGCCTCGACCGCCGCGACGCGCTCAGAGTGCGTGCGGCCGTCGATCATCTCCAGGAATTCGTCGCGGGGGTTTATACGCATGGAAGACAACGAGGTTTCTAGGCTCTCGAGGCGGCGATTCACGCGCCTGATCTCGTATTCGGCCGACTTTCGGCAGCCGGCTGAGCAGTAAAACTGCCGCTGACCCGCCTTCGGTTTCGCAAGGAGAGCGCCGCAAGAACGGCATGCCAGCTCGCTCATGTTCCCCCACCACCCATTTTGCTAATTTCGCGACGAAAAAATTAACACGGCGCGCCCGCTCCCGGGGCAAACGCCGCACGTTTTTAGACCCCCTATCCCCCAGGCCCGCTGCGTTGTGTTTTGCTGGCCCGTTTGGGCGCTGGATTGACCAGGCTTGCGTCCGCGGTGAGGTTGCTGGGCTTGTCAACCTTAGTGATGCCAAGGTTCACAATTGGGACAAAAGCCGACGGTTTGAGCTCCTGCTCGGAAGGCCCCGCATTTAGGGCTCCAAGGCCGAACTCGACGTGAAGCGCCCACAGCCCTTCATGAATATCGGTCCGCTTGAGGAGAGCCTCAACGACCTCTTTATACGTGAACACGATTTGTTTTGTCTCTGCCATAATCAATTCGCCGTCCCGGCCGACCCTAACATTGGGATCGCCTTGAGGAATGTTTGGTCCATTGGGATTGCCTTGAGGAATGTTTGGTCCGGATATAAACCCACGGACGGCGACAACAAAAATTGAGGCGGGGAGATCTCAGCCAATCGAGTTATACAGACCTGCATATTCATCGTTGTGCCCGCCCTTGCCTCAACTGTGCCGACCCGCTCAGCCAAGGCGGTGGCGATAAACTGGTTGAGACTTATACCGTCGGCTTGCGCGAGTTCAGCAGATCGCCGATGTAAGCTCCGCGAGAGGCGTAATACAAAACGCCCAGAATACTCCTGGTCCGCCATCGGTTCCGGTATGGCCCGCCCCGAATCGAGCACAGCTTCGATCCAGCTACGCGCCGCCGACTTTAGCCGTTTAAGGGCTTCTCCAGCCGTCTTTCCTTCTGTTACGCACCCCGGAAACTCCGCGATCTTCGCCGTGTATGTTGCCGTCTCTCGGTCCCAGATCAACACCCTACTATAAGGGCGCTCAAGGTATGCCTCAGCTCTCGTTTCGCCCATCTTCGTTCGCCTCCATCACATCGATGTCTTGTTCAAGTTGGTCAAGTATGCTCCGCGCTGTAAACTTGTTTAGGCCCTGCGAATGGTGGGGAATGGTGATTGGAAGGAAGCCCGGTCGAACGCTAACCCATGTGGGTTCAGCACCTCTTGGACTACACTTCCTGCCCAAAGCGCGCGCCAATTGTTCCAACTCCGTCGATTTAACCCCACCCTGGCGCCGCAGCATTTCGACCTTCTGTCGAAGCTTCCTAAGTTTCGTAGGGCTCATAGTGTCATCTATAGTATCATAATGGTCTTTGACCTCTCGGCGCAACAAGCACCAACACTTTTGGGAGAAGGAGCGCCGGGCTCCACGGCCTGCTGCGGCCTGCTCGCCCACCTCGATCTGGGACCCATCGGCCTGAAAGGGGTGGGTGGGAAGGCGGAAAAAGACGCCGGGTCGATTGGGATCAAACCCGGTTTGGATGTTTTGCCATTGTGGTCCCCCCTCCGTTTGCGGGAAGGAATGCGGCGGCCAGGACTACCAGCCAGCCGCCGCGAGGTCCACAGGGAGAAAGGACCAGGAAGGACCTTAGCTCGTCGCGAACTTGAGCAGCTTTATCGCTTCGAAGTTCATCACATCCCCGCCCACCCTGCGATACGTGTAGAACAGCACGTGGGGTTTTGCGGTGTAGGGGTCTCGAAGCATCCGCATCGGGTGCCGGTCGACGATGGTGTACCCACGCTGAAAGTTGCCGAAGGCGATGCTCAAAGAGTTGGCCGTCATGTCCGGCATGTCTTCCGCCGCGAGCATTGGATACCCAATGAGTAAGTCGGGTTGCCCCGCAATTACGCTGGTCTGCCATAGATAGTTGCCTTGCCCATCCTTTAATTTTCGGGTCGCGGCGATGGTTTTGCTGTTCATAAGCCACGTCGCCCCGCTGCGGTAGCCAGCCTTCAGCGCGAAAACCATGTCGATGAGCTTGTCGCCCGGATTGCTCGAAGCAAAGGCGCCGCTCGCACCGCTGGCGGTATATTCCAGCGTGCCCCAGGGCCGCGTTGCATCCGAAGTGGCCGCCGTGGGGTACGAAAGGAAGCCCCGGGGCTTCCCGATCCCATCGCCACTAACGAACGCGGTCGCCTCGGCTCTCCCGAATTTATCGCCCACCTTCGCCGTCAGCCAGGCGGCGAGGTCGATCTTCGCGTCGTCAAGAAGCTTCTGCGTAACTTTCGGGTTCGCATAATGCTCGTGAACCGGAACGGACAGCTTTCCGATCTCCGGCGTTGCCGTCTCCGGCCGGCCTTCGGTCTCGGAAACCCAGCTCGCCGCGGGCTCGTGGCGGTCCAGGATTTCTTCGAATTCGGGGGAGTCGACCGTAACAACCCGCGCAACCTGACGGATCGGACTGGAATTGAAAACAGTGCTCGTGATCGAGTTCTGGAGCTCAACGGGCGCAAAGTAACCACCAGAAGGATCGTCGGAAACCGCCATCCCCTTGGTATACAAGGCGCTTGCGTCGCCGTGGCGTATGTAGGTTCGCAACCCCTTATTGAGCTCGGTCCGATCCTCGCCCGCATGAAAGCCACCGAGTCCCACACGCTTCTGCGCGATCTCGATGTCAGAGATGCGCGAACGCAGCCGCTCGTACCGAGCGTCGTTCGCCTGGGTGAAGTCCGAGAAAGCGCCCTTAACGCCGTCAAGATACTGCTGTACCGTGGCTGGAAGTTCTGACATTGGATTTACCTCGTCAAAGTTTTAACCTGTTTTCGCCAGGCTCACCCTGCGAGTTAATTGGTGCCCCCCCGCTTTGAATCCAGAGCGCCGCGGCATCACGCAGCGGCGCGCCGGGGATTCCGAGGAGGTAACCCAAGTTTAATGCATTTGCGAGCCTGGATCGCCGCCCGGCTTATCAGGCGCCTCCTGGTAGTCCAACGCGCCGTCGCGGATCATGGCGGCGATCTGCTCTAGCACCGCGCCCGCGGTCTCGGATCCGAAGTCGCGCCCAATCTTTGCGGCCCCTGCCCAAATGAAGGATCGGGGCAACATCTCTGCATACTCGGGAAAGTCGCGCTGCAAGTTTGCACCGACATCGCCCAGGAACGAAATGAAAAAGGTCCCGGCGTTTTCGGCGTCAGCAAAGTTCATCTCCGCAGCGATTTTTCGATCGGTTTCAGTTGGCGCTTTCATCATGCTTCACCCTTTCGTGATTAGCCGCTCAGCCAGCTCGGCGTAGGTCCCAACACGACGTTGGTCAGAACGGAAAGTCCTCTTCGCTATCGGCCTCTCGCTTATCGGCCTTTCCAGCCTTGCCGACAACCTTTTGCAGCATGGCGATAACGTTTTCAGAAGTGTCCTGGCCAAAGGGGATTAAGACACGCACGGATGCGCCGTGCATAAGTTCCTGCGTCTTGCCCCACGTGATACAGTGCCCATCCCGCCAAGCGCACTTGCGAGCTTCTCGCTCTGCGGGGCCTCTTTGTGCCCAATACCGAGCTTCGTGATCGTCATCTCGATGTCGTAGTTATCTATCATGTGTTTTGCCTCTGTTGTGCGGTTCATTTGACCACCGAAAGGTGTCTGGGTCGGTATCTCGCAAGCTCGTCGGCGTGCGCTTTCAACTCCTTGCCCAGTGCCCGCAGCTCCCGCATTACTTGCTCGGCCTCCGCGTCGGTCATGGACTCAATGGGGATCGCGCGCAGCTCCGCACCACGCGCAAGCATTTCCTCGACCGATAAAGCGGCTACCTGTTGCTCAACTGTACGATGCTCTATCATTTCACTTCGCTCTCCTCACAAAATGGGTTTCTTTCACCACTTCCAAGCGCTTCCGCTTCGGTGGTTTCGGCGGCTCTGCCGGTGCCGGGTGCCCGCGCCGCCGGCCGCGCGGCCATCTCGCCCTGCAAAGCTTCTTCCCGCCAGTCGGATTGTCTGCCCGCGCGCAAGCGCTCGCGCACCTTCTCGGCCGCCTGCTCTGCGGTGAGGCGTCCCTGCAACTGCCGCCAGTGGATAAGGCAAAACCACTGCCCGGGTCCGCGCGTGTCTGAGGATATGGTGCCGGGAAGCTGGCAGCGCTCGCCGAGCGCCCTGAACTCGCACCGCGACGCCTGGATCCCGTTCTGGCAGGCAAGCTTGGAGCTTTTGTTTGTCAGCCTGTCGATATCGGCTCCGTAGTCGTCAGTCATGCACTATTCCTTCGGTGAGATTTCGTCGTCCCAGCGTTCGCCGTTCAGATACGTGCTGGCGTGTGGGATGTAGCCGTCGATCCACGGCTTGTGTTCGCTGGCGCGCTTGATCACATCCAGGATGATCGGCGTAGCCTTCTCTCGGCTTTCGAGCTTCTTCCGCGTCCAGACTTCGAGCGCCTTCTTCTTGCCCTCCTTTCTCGGATATCTTTTCCAAAATTGATCAAAACACTCACGTCCGTTTTTCGAAACGGACATATGATTGGTTCTATGATCTGGTTGATTACCTGGTTCAGGTGCGTCAGACGCACCGTTGCCTTTTTCGAACGGTCTGTCTGACGCACCGTTGCCGATGCGCAAAACGTAGACGTTTCGGTTCCGGCCAGCACTATGGTCAACGTCGATTATTCCCTTCGATGACAGACTACGGATCGTGCGCAAGACGGCATTCTTGCAAAACCGGCTTTCCCGAACGATGGTTTCGATTGACGGCCAGCACCTAAGCGTTTCGCGGTTGGCGTGATCAGCCAGCACCCGTAAAACGCCTTTTTCAATCCCGCCAACGGTCAGGTTTGCAACCCATCTGTGACGGTCTACGGGGCTCACCGTGTCACAACCCCAACAACTTGCGCCACTTGATGATCGTCGCTTCGGCCGCCCGCTTATCCCAGCAGCGACGGCAGGTGTTGCCCAGGATGGACGCCTCTACCGCGGCTCCACAGCGGGTGCAGTGCGGCGCTAGCGGTGGCGGGTCATCAGGACTAGAATTATTAGGGTGCTGGCCTGTCATCGTGGCGAGCCGGCACGCGAGCTTTGTGATACTCGGTAGTCTCGGCGCCCGCCCCAAGCGGGCGCACCTCGTTCTGATACCTCATCGCTTCACCCCCCCGCCGCGGCTAACTCGGCTCGGCGCTTGGCTCGTTCGGAAATTGCTGGCTGCGGTCGCTCGATCCCGCCTCGGGCTAAGCTGGCGAGCCAGTCCTCGACTTCGTGCTCGTACCAGGCAACCGAATTCGGGCCTACGCGTACTCGGCGGGGGAACAGTCCGGCGCGCTCCCAGCGGTCAATGGTGCTGGCACTTTTGCCGACGCGCTCGAGCACAACAGGTCGGGTAATTAGTTGGTGGGGCATAGTGTGGACTCCTATCGCGTGACTGATGTTAGTCATCCTAGGAGCGCCGCGGCGGCCTGTAAACTGATCTAAGGGTACTTAGATCGATCTAAGTGGTGTTAGATCGGTTATACAGTGTTCTGTACAGTGCAGTTAGGGTAACAGCCTGTTAGCGTAGTCTTTTAAGTGCTCGCGCAAGGTCTCGCCCACATCATCGCCGAACCATATCTTCACCTTACCGTCGGGCCGGAGATACATATTCGGAATCGCGTACATGATACCGGGCTCGATCAGCGGACTTTTGCTTCGGGGCTGGATAGTCGTCTCTCCGAAATGCCGCAGCGCTGCGGCGAGCGATAGGAGCTCAGTAAGGCGGGTGCGCCCTTCTTCGGGTGTGCTGCCGAAAAACGCCGCCTCGGTGTCACCGTAGTCTTGTTTCTTGATGTAGTTGGCGCCCCACAAATGGACCACAGGCAAAAAGTGATCGAAATGGCGCTTTATGGTCATCGGACTCCCCTTTTTTTCGGCGTCCATGACAGCCAACGCCTTCCGGCGGCTGGGTTCAGGAACATCAAAAACGCGCATGGCGAACTGGTACAGTAGAAATTCGCCAGCCAGCAAACCGCCCTGCTTGCATCGCTTTGTGGTTGTCGCAAGTGCCCCGCGCGACGGGGCATCGCTCCCGCAGTAGGGACAGGTCAATGTTTGCCGTCTCATCTTTGGCGCGCTCGCCGCGGTCGCACAGCACCGTGGCTAGATACGACGCCAGCAGCCGGCGGCGCTTGCGTTCGTCTCGTGGGAAACACATCACTGCCGACAACCGCATGGGATCGAGCGGGTGACCAGTGAGATCGAGGATCGGCGCGCTAGGATCGGGGCCAGCCATGCCGGTATCAGCCTCCCGGCCGGGTCATGGCAACGACATTGCTGCGCTCGCCGCTTATGATACCCTCTAGCTTCCGCCCCCAGGCATCGAGCGCGACGCGTTTTTCGCCGTCGTAGCCGCTGGGGACACGTCAAGGCCCGCGATATCGTGAGGCGCGATGTGATCGCGCTGCTCGATGTCACCCAGCTTTGCGAGCTGTACCTGGAGCGCTATGCGAAGCCGCACAAGCGCTCGTGGGCTCAGGATGAGCGCATCCTCGCTAAGGACGTATTGCCGCGGCCGCGGGACTGTCATCCAACGCACCCGTTGACGTTCACCATGGAGTCGACTTCGGAGGTCTGGGAGGTGGTGGGCGTGATCGCTTCCGGGAGGAAAATCACGTTTCGGCTAAAACTCGAGGTTTTTTGGCGTGCGCGGAAACGGGATCACATCGCGGATGTTGGTAACCCCGGTCACCAGCATCAAGAAGCGCTCAAACCCTAGGCCGAACCCGCTGTGCGGGGCCGAGCCATAGCGCCTAGAGTCAAGGTACCACCAGTAATCGCGTGGGTCGAAGCCCATTTCCTCGATGCGTTCTTGTAAACGATCATAACGCTCTTCGCGCTGGCTGCCTCCGATGATCTCTCCAATCTTGGGGACCAGCACATCCATGGCGGCGGCCGTTTTTCCATCGTCGTTCTGGCGCATGTAAAACGCCTTGATGTCTTTAGGGTAGTCATAAACGATGATAGGCTTCTTGAAGTGCCGTTCGGTGAGATAGCGCTCATGCTCGGATTGCAGGTCTTTGCCCCACACGGGCTCGAATTCAAACGCTTCGCCACTTTCTCGCAGCAGAGAAATCGCTTGCGTGTAGGGCAAGCGCACGAATGCGTTGTCGGCGATGTTGTTGAGCGTGGTGAGCAGCGACTGATCCACGAAGCGCGCAAACAGCTCCAAGTCGTCCGCGCATTCAGCGAGCGTGTAGCGCACCAGATAACGGACAAACGCTTCCCCCAGATCCATGTCGTCTTGCAGATCGTAGAACGCCATCTCGGGCTCCACCATCCAGAATTCGGCCATATGGCGGCTGGTGTTGGAGTTCTCGGCGCGAAACGTAGGGCCGAAGGTGTAGATCTCCCCCAAGCCTAAAGCAAACATCTCCCCTGAAAGCTGACCTGACACCGTGAGCTTGGTCGGTTTACCGAAAAAATCCTGCTCGAAATCTGCGTTGCCGTCTTTCATCGGGACATTGTTAAAGTCCAGTGTAGTTACGGAAAACATTTCCCCGGCGCCTTCGCAATCCGAACCGGTCAGAATAGGGGTGTGGATGTAATTGAATCCCCGCTGCTGAAAAAAGGTGTGAATGGCGTGCGCCAGCCGCGAGCGAATGCGAAACAGCGCCCCATATTTGTTGGTGCGTGGACGCAGGTGGGCGATGGTGCGCAGAAACTCGTCACTGTGGCGTTTTTTCTGCAAGGGGTAATCGTCCGGGCAGGGCCCCAGAAGCTCGATCGCCCGCGCCCGTATTTCCCATTGCTGGCCGCCGGCAGGCGACGGCATAAGCGTCCCAGTCACGGCGACACAAGCGCCGGTGTTTAAGGTTCTCGCTTCCTGGTAATTCCCCAATTCGGGTTTGGCGATGATCTGGATGTTCTTCAGACACGACCCGTCGTTCAGTTCCAGGAAGGAAAAATCCTTGGCATCTCGCCGGGTGCGCACCCATCCCTTAACCAACACCGGATCGATCGGCCCGCTGGCCTGTAGCAGTTCGATGATCTTGCTGCGTTTCAACATCTGGCCTTCTGTGATCGCCTGGGGGGTGGAGTGCCAACGATCTTACCCGCTCTCCGGCGAAATAAAAAACGGCTCGTGAAGAGCCGTTTTGAATAATCGGAGCGGTATATCCCCATCCCGCCGGCCACCTGAACACTCGCAGTGCCCTAACGCCGAGCGCTATTACCGCATCACCATTGCGTGCCCTTGTGGAGATAGATAACGCCCCCCGAGTAAGGCTTGGGGGCGTCACGATACCCGTCGTGATAGCCTTGGTCGTATCCTTGGTAATAACCTTGCCTGCCATGGCTTCTGGGGACCGTGTTTTCGTGCGTTGTTTGCGCATTATAGGGGTAGTAGGCGCGGCCGTGGTAGTTATAGGGCGGTTGGTGATAGCCGTGGGAATAACCCTGATCATAGTGATAACCGTAGTCCCCCCACGGTATGCGATAGCCAGAACCACGATCCCAAGCACCGTGCCGCGAGCTATTGTAATAGGGGATCTGTTTGCCGTCGTAATAATACGTCTTCCCATGGTTTTGATGGGTTGTCAGCCCTGTTCCACCGGCCAATGGCGCAAGGAAAAGCGCCATAACCAAGATCAAGCCGTTTAGCAACGGCTTTAGCGTGTTTTCCAACATGGATGCCGCCTCGGTCGTTAATGATAGTATTTAGACGCCAAGCCGCCCTTGGGGGTTCCTGGGCCACCGGCCCCTAAAGAGATAAGCGGATTTGCTACAGTCCGCTATACGCAACAGGCGTGTCATTTGGATGCTAGCCGCAAAGAGCTTCAAGCAAATCAGCGGCGCGGCTGCGCCCGGCGAAGCTCGTCGCACCGAGCCTCTTGCCCTTTGAAATTGCCAGCGTGTACCTGAAGAAGCTGCATCGTCCCGAGCACCGGGAGGCGCTGCTTGCCGCCCACC
The DNA here is from genome assembly GCA_050740975.1 of Gammaproteobacteria bacterium. Taxonomy (GTDB): domain Bacteria; phylum Pseudomonadota; class Gammaproteobacteria; order JBOHHR01; family JBOHHR01; genus JBOHHR01. The sequence continues at coordinate 9,290 of JBOIEE010000332.1, forward strand.
GGCTTTTCGCGCGTCTCGATATTGCCCACACCGAAGTCGAGCTTCCCGAAACGGTCGAGCTGGCACAACAAAGAGGACTCACCGCCTATGACGCCAGCTATCTTTGGCTGGCACGCCGTCTTCAGTCCGAGTTGGTGATCCTCGACAAGCGCTTGGCGAGGGTGGCAACCCAAGCGTAGCCGGGGCACGCGCTTCACGCTCAGCAAGTAGTAGGGTTGAGCGCAGCGATACCCATCATGATTCACCGAAAGTGTTTCCAGCGTCTTGAGGGCGGTTCCCTCAGCCGGATAATACCTAAGCCGCACGAACCGGTGAAACGACGAATAGGGCCACTCCCGCACCCGTTCCGCATGTCCATGTTCACCGGATTGAAGTGAATGTAATCGACGTGAAGTGCATAGTCGCGTTCGTCGCGCAGGGTATGCTCCCGAGCGTCGTTGCCAGATCCCGCGTTCGCCCTTGAGGATGCGGTTGATCGATCCGGTGCTCGCCGGGCGGCAGATGGCGGGAGAAATGGGTCTTGATGAGCCGCAGCCGCAGGGCATAATCGGCATCGCCTTCAGGCAACGAGAAGATGGCATGCAAGTGATCGGGCAGCACCACGATGGCATCCACCGTGAACGGATGCCGTGCCCGCACGTAGCGAAAGGCCACGCGCGATAGATCGATGCCAGTGGTCAGCAGCCATAAATGCCGCTCGGCAAGATTGACCGGTGAAAAAATAGCCTCTGCCGGCGAGAAAGTTGCGCTGATAGCTGGCTATCGGCGCATCCTAATCGGGGTTTTGTGAGTGTGATGGGGTGTGATGGGTTTCGCTACGCTCAACCCATCCTTCTATGAGGACCTCTTTGTCAAGCC
>JBOIEE010000333.1:0-15130 GCA_050740975.1 Gammaproteobacteria bacterium
GAGTATCTCCGTCATCCTGCCTGCTTACAACGAAGAAGAGAACATTGAAAAAGCGTTAGAGCAGGCGATCGATAACCTCGAACTCCTCTTCTCGGACTGGGAAATCATCGTCGTCGACGATGGGAGTCACGATAGGACTGGGGATATCGTAAACAGAGTAGCCCGTGAAAACGCTAGGGTCACCGCCGTCAGACACCACCGCAATCAAGGGTATGGCGCAGCCTTACGATCGGGTATCCAGAGGGCGCGGAAGGAGCTGGTGTTTTTTTGCGATTCTGATCTGCAGTTCCACATCAACGAGATCTTGCTTCTGCTGATGTGGGTAGAGCAGTACGACATCGTCATCGGCTACCGCGGTCGACGCAGTGATCCCTTCTACCGCAAACTCAACGCCTCGGGCTGGAACCTATTGGTGCGCCTGCTGCTCAGGTTGAAAGTAAGAGATATCGATTGCGCCTTCAAGCTTTTCCGCAGCGAGGTGTTCAACACTGTTAAGATTGGCGCTGTCGGCGCGATGGTGAATACCGAGATTCTCGTGCAGGCAACCCGCTTGGGTTACAAGCTCAGGGAGGTGCCCGTAACGCATTTCCCTCGCCGCAATGGCCAACAGACTGGAGCCAAGGTCCAGGTGATCCTTAAGGCGTTCAAAGAACTGTTTCGCCTCCGTCGTGGACTGTACCATATCGAACCAATCGTCTTCCCGTACGATCAGCGTAGGGACTGCAATGGCTTCCATGCAACAGACCAGCGCAAGGGGGAGCGAAGAATGGTAATGCTGCCGATCAACTTCCGGGATCGCCGAGAGCGGATCTTCAAAACGCCGGTATTTGACGCCTGCTTTCAGCAACATCCCAATTAGCCCAGCGCAGGTGCCAGCATGGACGTAGCGGGCAAGCGGCTCTCGATAGTCATGGTCGTCGCGAGTCCGTTCCCGGCCAATCACGGAACGCCTGCGGGTATCAAGGAGCTGGTTGAGGCAGTCGGGGCGAGGGGTCATCAGATCCACATCGTGACCTACCACTTCGGCGAAGGCCCTCCGCCGACGCGAGCACAGATCCATCGGATCGCCGACCTAAGGTTTCGACGCAAGGTTAGGGTGGGACCGTCTTACGAGAAGCCGGTCCAAGACCTATTATTGTTGATCAAGCTGGTCCGAGTCGTCATCCAAAAACGGGTGGACCTAATCCATGCCCATAATTATGAAGGCGCGTTGATCGGGTACGTGGCAAGTATGGTCACGAGAAAACCGCTGATTTACCATGCGGTCAACACCATGATTGATGAGTTGCCCGGTTATAACTTCTTCAAGCCGCAGGTCTTGGCGGTGTGGATCGCCCGCTTTCTGGACTATTGGGTCCCGCGCACCGGCGGTCGGATCATATCTATTTCCGAAGATCTGACGCGTTTCCTGCTTGCCCAGGGCATCAGGCCGCAGCAGATCCACACCGTACCCCTCGGGGTCGACTGTAGCCGCTTTGATGGCTATGAGCCTTCAGCCATCCGTGAACGGTACGGTATCGGCGATGATCCCCTGGTGATATACACCGGCATCTTGGATAATTTTCAGAGGATCGATTACCTGTTGAGGGCGATGCGGGTGGTGCTCGACGAGATTGCAAAGGCCCGCCTGTTGATCGCGGCCAACATCGCTAACGAATCGGACCTCAAAGCCTGCCGGCGCATGCTCGATGAACTCACCCTCACGCAACGGGTGGACATCCTGACGGAGCAACCCTTTGCCGAAATCCCTCCGCTGCTGGCTGCTGCTGATGTCGCCGTGGTATGTCGACCACACTGCCCGGGGGTTCCCGTGAAACTACTCAATTACATGGCGGCGGGAAAACCCATCGTGGTGTTCGCGGGATCCGCGAAAGGGCTGCAGCATATGCAGCATGCCATCGTGGTGCCGGACCATGATTGGCGTGCCATGGGTCGGGGTATCGTCACGCTGTTACGCGATCGCAGGCTCGCGCAGAGGCTCGGGCAGAATGCCAGGAACTGGGTCACGGAACATTTGGGTTGGCCGCAACTCGTGAAGAGGATAGAAGCGGTATATTACGAGCTGCTCAGGGCGTAGCCGACGCTATCGGTTAAGTGAGACCTTATGACGGCGGCATTCACGAGCGTGAGGGCACTCTGATTGATCGAAGTGCCCGCAAGTTAGTCGCTTGGACAATCGAGGAGGCACACGTGACATGAGTGAACCGCAGGGGAATTATCGGCCAAAGGTGATGGTTATCGGAGTCGACGGAGCGACCTTCGATCTGATCAAGCCGTGGGCAGAACAAGGGCGACTGCCAAACTTCAAGTCTCTGCTCGATAGCGGCATACACGGCGAGCTCCGATCGACCGTTCCACCGGTGACGGCGCCGGCCTGGACCTCTTTCATGACGGGGAAAAACCCCGGTAAGCACGGCCTATTTCATTTCATCGAGCCTCAACCGGGTAGCTACGAAATACGGTATACGAACGCCCGCTCACGTTTGGCGAAGACCATCTGGCAGATCTTGGGTGAATCTGGGCTCCGGGTGGGGGTGGTGAACGTACCGATGACCTACCCACCTGAGCCCGTGAACGGGTTTATGATCTCGGGTATGGACGCGCCGGAAGGTAGCACAGCGATAACCTATCCAACGGAGCTCTATCAGGAGATCAAAGAGAAGTTTGGTAAAGTCAGCCCCCAGGTTCGCTACTTGGGATACCTCAATACCAATGCACGCCGCGATGATGTGCTACGCTCGCTCGAGACCATGGATGAGCACTATCTCGCGCTCACGACCTATCTCTTGGGCCGTTCGCCGGTCGATGTCATGATGGTTGTCTTCACCTCAGTCGATACCGTGCAGCACTTTTTCTGGCAATACATGGACCGTCAACACCCTCAGTACGACGCGGTCGGGGCGGCCAAGTACCAGGACGCCATCTTCCGGGTACACAAACGCATCGATGATATCATTGGGACACTGAGAGACAGCCTGCCTGAAGAAACCAGCTTCGTTTTGATGTCAGACCATGGGTTTGCGGCCTCGAGCGCTCGGGTGATCCATCTCAACGGCTATCTCCACGAGCTGGGGTTACTGAAGTTGCATCAATCCAAGTCAAGCGGGTATCACCCCGGGCGGTTATTCGATTTTGCGGTCAGGAAACTGGACGCGCTCGTCAGAGGGACCTTGACATCGGAACAAAAGGCAAGGCTAGGCCACTGGTTTCCGCGGCTCCGACGGAGGTGGGAGTCCCGCTTAAGCGGCTTAACAAAAATAGCCTGGAGGGATACCAAAGCGTTCGCATACGAGGTGCTCACCTTCCCCTCGGGTATCTGGGTCAATCTCAAAGGCACGAGGCCCTACGGAACCGTGAGCCCTGGGCTAGAGTACGAGAGGCTCGTTAAATTTATCGCCGACAAGTTATCCGAACTGAAGGACCCCGTCACGGGTACGAAGCTTATCAAACAGGTTTATCGCAAGGAGGAGATCTACCACGGTCCTTACCTCGACCATGCCCCCGACCTGACGCTGGCTTGGTGGGAGGGAACGCCCCTTCTCGGCAAAGCGAGCTTCACCGAAAGCGTTGATGGCGATGTGGTTAAGTATCTCGGGGATAGGCCGATCCAGGCAGGGGAATGGGCCGGTGTTCATTCGAACAAAGGTATCTTGGTGTTAGCCGGCAAGGCCTTTCGAGAGAAAGCGAGCTTAGAAGGGGCCGAGATCACGGATCTCGCTCCCACCCTCCTCTACTTGCTTGGTTTTGCTTTACCAGCGGATATGGACGGGAGGGTTCTGAGCGAGGCGTTTACGGCGGAATTTGCATCAACCCATGATGTGTTACGGCACGGGGTGGCGGACGATGAGCTATCGCTTAATGTTACAGACAGTACTTATTCTGAGGAAGAGTCGGAGAAGGTCATGCAGCGTCTACGGGGCCTAGGCTATATCGAATAGGCTTTTAGGAGAATGAGTCCATGGGAAAGATACTCATAATTGGGCTGGACGGGGCGACGTTCGATCTCATCCGCCCCTGGGCCCAGCAAGGGAAGCTGCCTCACCTCGCGAGACTGATGGAGAAGGGGGTACAAGGTGAGCTTAAGTCGACCTACCCTCCGATGTCCCCTCCCGCCTGGACCTCGTTCATGACGGGCAAAAATCCCGGCAAGCACGGCATATTTGACTTCGCGGCACGCAAACCCTGCAGCTACGAGATCGAGTTTATCAATGCCCGTCACCGAAAGGCGACGACCATCTGGAAGCTGATGAGCGATGCCGGGAAGCGCGTCTGTGTGCTCTCGCTACCGATAACTTACCCCCCGGAGAAGATCAATGGCATCATGATCAGTGGATTGGACGCCCCTGGCGTGGGAGGCCTTGCGGATCCGTCGGCCATCTATCCGCCCGATCTGCATCAGGAGCTACTGGACAAGCTCGGGGGATATCAAATCTCGCCGAATCTAGAGCAGTTCTCCACGGGCCAGTGTGACGAGATGGTCGAGGCTGCGCTGCGCACGGTACAGAGCAAGCTGGAGAACGCGCTTTATCTGTACCAGAAAGAAGCATGGGACTGTTTTATGATCACCATAGGTGAAACCGATGGGGTTGCGCATCGCCTGTGGAAATACCACGATCCGCACAGTCCTCTGTCGCCCAACCGCGGAACGGAATCCGACGGGGCAGACCCGATCCTGCGCATCTATGCGAAGGTGGATCACTATATGGGCCGTCTCTGTGCGCTCGCCCCCGAGGATACGACGATCATTGTCATCTCGGACCACGGCCATGGCGGCGTCGGCAACAAGGCAGTTTACCTCAACTCCTGGCTCGAGCAAAAGCACTTTCTAAAGTTCAAGGCGGATACAAGTGGAAGTCCGTTCAGTGCCCTGTTCCAGAGAGTGGCGGCGCGCGGGGTGCTCGGGGCGGGAAGGTTCGGGCTTAAGGTGCTGCCGGCCGGCTTTAAGAAAAGGGTTTTTCGCCGGACCTACCTGGCGAATCGGGTGGCCTCGTGGCTCCGCTTCTCGGTAATCGATTGGAAGCACACGCAGGCCTATTCCGAGGAGACGCCCTACTACCCCACAGTCTGGATTAACGTCCAGGGTAGGGAGCCGGCTGGTACTGTTAAACCCGGCGCGGAGTACGAGGATCTCCGCGACCGGATCATCCGCGAGCTCTACCATCTGGTGGACCCCGAGACCAAGCAACCGGTAGTAAAGACTGTGCGCCGGCGCGAGGAGATCTATTCAGGTCCGTACGTAGAAAAATTCCCCGACCTGATCATAGAGTGGGGTTTGGATAACGGCTATTCGTATCGCTTCAAGAGCAGCCAGGGCGGTAGGGCAGGGCGTGCCCCGATCGCCTATGTCGATAACAAGGAGCAGGAGGAGTCCAAATCAGGAGACCATCGGGATTTCGGGATATTTATAGCCTTGGGGAGGGAGTTGAAAGCCTCGCTGCAGTTGACTGAGGTAGACATTCTGGATATCGCGCCGACCGTGCTGTATCTCTTGGATCTGCCCCTGCCAGCGGATATGGATGGCAAGGTCCTGACTCAGATGTTGCGGGAAGAATATCTTTCATCTCATCCGCTCTGCTATGCCAGTGAGACTGGTTCAGGTGAGAATATAAGTAACCAGGGACCAGGTTATTCGCCGGAGGACGAGAAAGCCATAAAGGCGAGATTGCAGGGTCTCGGTTACATCGAATAGATGTATAATTTAGCCGATGAGCCAAGCCGACGGGGTAGCGGATCGTACCGTTTTCGTCGTGGGCAACGATTCGGTTGCTAGGGCGAGAAAGGTCAAGTCCGGAACCATGGCGGAAGGGATGACAGAGATTATGGATGGCCTCAGTGCTGGCGAAAAGGTGGTTGCTGTCGGAAAGATGTATTTGAAAGATGGCGATCCTATCGGGGAGCGGGCAATGAGCCTGTCAAGGTAAACGAAGCGCACCTCGCTGTGCTGGCAGGGCCCAGCCACGACACAACCGGAAGTATGAGCGCTACGGCCAAACGGATATTGGAAAATTCCATCCTGCGCGTCGGTGGGTATGCCGTCGGCGCCCTCATCTACTTTGCCATCATCGTTCTCATCGCCCGCTATCTCGGGGCCGAGCGGTTCGGGTATTTCTCTTTTATCCTGGCGCTGGTAGGGATGTTTCAGCTGCTCGTGGATATGGGGGTTCGCAACGTCCTAATCCGTGATATCGCGGTGGACAAGACACGGTTCGCCGAGAAGCTTGGCGTGGCAAGGACATTGCTGTGGGCGCTCTCTTTCGTGACGATGGCTCTCATCGTCCTGCTCGCGAATCTGCTTCCCCTCTCCCAGGAGGTCCGCCAATCGATCTATCTGGCTGGTCTGGCCGTCATTGTCACGTTCTATGCCCTGGGGTACAGCGCGGTCCTGCGGGCCTTTGAGGAAATGGAGTGGGATATCCTCGGGTTCGTACTGCACAAGTGCCTCTTCATCGGCCTGATCGGGATGGTCATCAACACCGACCTCGGGTTGCAGGGCGTATTCGGGGCCATGCTGGCCGCCAATAGCGGCCTTTATCTGTATTGCTGGGGTATGGTCAGGTTACTGCACGGTCCTGCCAAACGCTGTCTCGATCTGCGTCCCGGGTGGGTCCTGCTCAAAGAGTCCCTTCCGCTCGGCATCGCGGAGATCTTGAGGCGTTCGACCTGGCATGTAGACAAGCTGCTCCTGGCGGCTCTGAGCTCCCCTGTGGCCGTAGGCGTCTTCAGCGCGGGATTCAAGTTTCTGGAGGCTATCAACCCGTTTGCGAACAACCTGACGCTGCCTCTGTTTCCCGCCTTTTCCCGATTCGCCCAGGCCTCACCTCTAAGGGTGTTGAGTGCCTTTGAGCAGAGTTTGAAATTCCTGTTCGTCATCGCTATTCCACTCGCAATTACGTTTTTCGTATTCGCTGACCGCGTCGTCGTATTCTTCTTTGGGACGGAATACGCGGAAACTAATATCGTGTTAAAGGTCCTTGCACCAGCGGTGATCCTGGTCTTCCCGAACTCGGCCTATGGCTACGTCTTCACGGCCCTGCGTCTACAACGCAACTACACAGTTTGCGTCGCCCTATCGCTACTGGTCAAAGTACTACTGGAGCTGTTTCTGATCCCCTGGTGCGGTTATGTTGGCGCCGCCATAGGCACTGTGGTGGCAGAGGGAGTTCTGTTTTGCGTCGGCCTCCTCATGCTGCGACGGCTCGGGGACGGTGTCCCCCGCCTGGGGCTGGTATGGCGGCCGTGTGTCGCTGGCCTCGTTATGGGGTTCCTGTGTTGGCGGGTCCGAGACCAAGCGTTTACGTCGGCGCTGTTGGGCGCTGGGTTAGGATTGGCGGTTTATGCAGGTCTGCTGCTTCTCCTGAAGACGTTTACACGTCAGGAGCTGGCCCTACTGGTGGATGCCGTGCGGGTGCGGTTTAGAAGCTCGACGCAATGAGGGCAATGACCGCTTTGGGCGTACTATTGATCCTGGCAAGTCCGACACTTGCGTGGATCGAGGCGACAGCAACGGGCGCGTCGTCCCCAGGTTGCCGGTGGCTAGCAATCCCAGTCGCGATCCTGGGAACCTGGGCCTCGTTCTGGCGTTTCATCAGCTGTGCGGGGAGGGGTCTGCGGCGTGGCCGGCCTGGGTCTGTGGGTTATGCGGTTCTCCATTTGAACTTTATCGATCCCAACTTCTGGGCCCTGGTGGACGAGAATGCACAGTATGTACAGATGATAGAATTCTCGGACAAATACCTACCGCCCAACTACGGCAGTCAACGGCCAAGGCCCGGTCCCAGTAACTGGAGGCGGGTCCGGCCAAACCTGGCCCGCAGGGCAGCGCTTCTACCAGCCACCGCCCCCTCTCTATGCCCAGCATAAGCGATTCGGAAAGCCTCTATCAAGGGGCGAAAGGGAGCGTACCTACAGCCTTGTCCTACCCCTAAATTAGGGTACCACTGGGGGTAAATAGAACGTTTTCATACTCGATGCGCTGGGCATTTTCGTATTTACTTTTAAGAGGTAACTAGTGGGCGATGTCCGCGTAAAAAAGTCTCGTGCGAGGTCCCCCCGAGGTCCCCCCATGTTAGGCTTAATGATAGTCTTTATCGAGCCAGAGCCAGCCCTACGTGTCCGGACAAGGGCGAATGGCAGGTATGTGGTCTTACTTGCCCGGCATTTCTGCTAGGCCATTGACAGAGTAAAAAACGACCACCGAAAGCATGAAAGAATGACGGAAAAACAACAACGGGGGATGCCACTACGTCTGTTCATCTTGGACAAAGAAGGGCAGATCCTATTCTCCAGTCCTGTCGGCGAAGAAATGCTGACGGCCGTTCCCTCTCTAAAGGCTATTTGCGCGCAGCTAGCAAAGGGCGCGGGGCAGGAATCTGGAGAGATGGTCGTTAGGTTCCCTGGGAGTGACCGTTGGTGTGCGCTACGAGTTCTCGCGCTTGATGGTCTCCATCCTGCTGTGGGAGTGGTTGTAGACCAAGTCGATGTTTACTGCGCGCCCGTCAATTCGCATCCCCGCAAAAATAACGGTACGCCCAAGATTAGTGGTACGTTTAAACTTTCGCGCCGAGAAACCGAAGTGATAGAAGCCGTCGAAGTCGGTTTGACGGATAAACAGATCGCTGGCAGGCTCAGTGTAAGTCCTGAAACAGTTCGCGGTTACCTCAAGACCGTTCGCGCGAAGCTGGGCGTTTCCACGCGTACCGCGATTCTCCACAAAATCCATACTGATACTGAAGTTGAATAGAGGGTTCGATAAATTGCTTCCAATATCCCGAACGCGGGACGAGCTATCGGCATCGCCTGGGGTGATGACCACAAGCGCATGAACGATCACGCGAAGACCGAAGCCCAGCTGGTGCAAGAGATTGGGTCCCTACGGCACCAAGTCGCGCACCTGGAAGCCCTCTCGGAGCAATACCGCAGGGCGGAACGTAAGCTCGCCTGGCTGGCGACGATTCCCGAGCAGAATCCCAATATCGTGGTCGAAACCGATGCCACGGGCCGGGTCACCTACCTCAATCTTGCCGCGCAGGCGAGGTTTCCCGATCTGTTTCAGGACGGCTTCGCCCATCCCCTCCTCAAGGATATACCGGCGATGCTCAGCACGTTCGAAAGCGGGAACCAATCCTATATTTCGCGCGAGATCGAGCTGGGTGAAGGGGCTTTTGAGCAGAAGATCTTTCGCTACACTAAGGAACCGGGTGTAGTACGCATCCGCGTCTACGCTCATGATGTCACGCGTCGAAAACGTGCCGAAGAAGCCATCCAGAAGCTTGCGCAACGGTTAGTCTATGCGCAAGAGGAGGAGCGCCAACGATTATCGCGGGAACTGCACGACGAAGCGGGGCAGGCCCTCACCGCGTTGAAGCTTGGTTTGGAGTTACTTCAGCGCGAGCTGCCGGTCGACCCGGCCGTGCTACGCCAGAATCTCGCGGAGGCGATCGCGCTCAGCGAGTCCACCAAAGAGCGGGTGCGTTTGCTGGCCCTGGGGCTGCGCCCGCCAGGCCTGGACACGGTCGGCCTGAACCTGACGCTAGAGGCGTTTTGCCGGGATTTCTCCCGCCGGACGCAACTCCTCATTGAATACCACGGGACCGAAGTGCGAGGCTTTTCCGATGCGATGAACATCTGTCTCTACCGGGTATTGCAAGAGGCATTGACCAACGTGGTCAAGCATGCCCAAGCGACCCAGGTGAACGTGAACCTAGCGCTAGCAACCAAGACATTACGCTTGATCGTCGCGGACAACGGGCGCGGGTTTGATCAGACATCGGCGAAGCCCCTGTTTGAGCGGCCTTCGGGGATTGGGCTGCTCGGCATGCGGGAGCGACTGGAGCTATTGGGAGGATGGCTCGATCTCGAATTCGCGCCGAGCTGTGGGCTCCGTTTAGTTGCGAACCTGCCGGTGAACGGGAGCGCATGATCCGCATTGTCTTAGCGGACGACCACCATCTGGTTCGAGAGGGTATTCGCGCCCTCCTGGAGAAGGCGAGTGACCTCGATGTCGTCGGCGAGGCCATGGATGGACAAGAAGCGGTTGATCTGGTGCGACGATTGATCCCCGACGTATTGGTCACGGACATCGCCATGCCGCAACTGAACGGTATCGAGGCCGTGCAGTTGCTACGCGAAATCGGAAGCCCCACCCGCATCGTGATCCTCTCGATGTACTCGGAAGACATCCTGGTTCGGCAAGCGCTGCAAAACGGGGCCAAGGGTTTTCTGCTGAAAGGTTCGGTCGCGGAAGAGCTACTCCTAGCTATCCGCGCCGCAAGCCGGGGAGCGGTTTATCTTAGCCCGGCGATCTCCAACACAGTCATTACCGATCCCGCTTTCCAGCCCGCCGCGAAAGCACCGGGCTCCGGTGCCCAGTTGACCGCCCGCGAGCTTGAGCTGCTGCAGTTGATCAGCGAGGGGCATACCAACAACCAAATGGCGGAGACGCTGCGGATCAGTGTCAAAACCGTGGAGCGGCATCGGACCAACCTGATGGCCAAACTGAATGTCCGCAACCTCGTCGAGCTGATCCGGGTTGCGATCAAGCAGGGGTTGATCCGCCTCCAGGACTGACCGTCCTCGACACGCAAAGGCGTCCTTGCTCGTGGGAAAGCGTTTGCCTAGCTAGACGGGTAGGCGCCCCTCCTGTACACACTTGCAGCCGCATGGGTGCCTGCGATCGTGAGGGAAAACCCTCAGCGCATGCGGGAGATCCCGTATACCAATAGGACGGATTGACCGGATTGGCCGGTGGCCCGGTGCATGTTAAGTTAAACGTCGCGAGAACCGCCGTCGCCGGTGGTGGTGACGGGGTGCCGGCGGCCAGCAGGGGACTAAGGGGTTAAAAAAAAGCGGTCACGGCGGATAGGTAGAACACAGGAGATAGGAACATGTCAACGAGAGAATCAGGGAACTCGGAGCATCGTGTCTTCCTTCGGCGCAGACAGCTGCTGCAGGGGCTCATTGTAGCAGCCGCTTTCACAGTCTCTTATACAGCGGGGAAACAGGCGCGGAAACTAGCGGGAAAACAAGCGGGAAAACAGAAGTCATTACAGGTGGGCGGCCTACCTGTGACCTGTAACCTCACTCTTCCTGTCGCCTGTGTGGCAAAGGCAGCCAGCAACAGCACTGCCAAGGTTGGCGGCCCGCGTTTTGAATATGAATACAGCAAGTACAGCGGTTGGCCAGAGATCAAGGAATCGCTCATGACGGGAGGGATCCAGGCGGGCTATATGCTGGCGCCGCTGGTTATGGATTTGGCCGACAAGAAGATCCCGGTCAAAATCGTGTCCCTGGGCCATCGTTCAGGGGCGGTGATCATGGTGCGAACCGAGTCTCCGTACCAGCATTTCAAACAGCTCACCGGCAAACTAATCGCTATTCCCAGCCGTTTCGCCGTCGATTTCCTGTTTCTCAGAAAGATGCTGGCGCAGGAAAACATGACGCCAAAGGACATCGAGATCGTGGAGATGGCGCCCCCCGATATGCCGGCTGCCCTCTACGCCAATGCAGTGGACGCTTACTGTACCGGTGAGCCTTTCGGGGCGGCCGCCCAGCGCGCGGGCTATGCACGACCTCTGCGCATGACGCGCGATGAATGGCGCAACTACATCTGCTGCGTCCTGACCGTGCGCGAGGAGCTGATCGAGGAGAACGCTCCGCTGGTGCAGGATCTCGTCAACCAGGTGCTGGGCGCGGGCGCGTGGCTGGATGCGCAACAAGCAAACCGCGACAAGGCGGTCGCGATCGCGGCCGGGCGCAAGTTCTTCAATCAGGACCCGAACATCCTCAAGTTCGTCATGGAGAATCCGACGGACCGGGTGACTTATGGCGACTTGCGCATGATCAGATCGGAGTTCGAGGAACTGATGCAGCTTTCGCTCGAGGCTGGCACAATCAAACACCCCATCCCGTATGAAAAGTACATGGACGAGAGCTTTGCGCGAAACGCTAAGCCGGCCGTCATCACGCTCTAAGATGAGATGAGAGGAAGACACTTGCATTGTGCCCTCGCACTGCTGCTCTCGCTGCTCTTCACGGCTGCGATGAGTGCTGCGGACGACGCGACTCTCAAAGCGGGTGTTTTCAATCCGCCGCGGCAGGCACCTGATTTCTCCCTGAGCGGATCGGATGGCTCCGAATTGAGACTCAGCCGCTACCGCGGAAAGGTGCTCGTACTGGCGTTTGGCTACACTTCCTGCCCCGATGTCTGCCCCATGACGCTTGCAGTCCTGGCCCAGGCGCGGAAGAAGCTGGGCGTGGAAGGCAATGAGCTTCAGGTCGTGTACATCACCGTGGATCCCGAAAGAGATGACGCCGAGCGCCTGCATAAGTACCTCGCTGCCTTTGACCCGACATTTGTCGGCGGCACGGGTACTGCCGAGCGGCTGGCCGCTGTGCGTGAGGAGTATGGTATTATTGCCAACAAGAAATCCGTCGGCACCAGCTATTCGGTAGCCCATTCGTCGTTCACCTATTTGATCGATCGCGATGGAAGCCTGCGCGCGCTGATGCCGTATGGGTGCACTCCTGACGATTACGTGCATGACCTCAGGATTTTGTTGAAGAAGTGAACGTGCGCCGTCAAGTAGCCGCTTCATTCGTGAAGCTCCTTCGTAGGAATTGGTTCTTGATTCTGATAGCGGGTAGCGCGCTCGGCGTAACCGCGTGGGCCGCGCTGGCTCCGATCAGGTCTTCTTCAAGGGATGAGATCTTCGAGATCCCGAAGGGCACATGGGCCCGCAGGATGGCGGGAAACAATATCGAGATCCTACCCTCCGAGATTTGGCTGACTCTCGGCGTCAAGGACATCCTTGCCTTGAGAAATCTGGATGATGTGCCGCAAATATTCGGACCGACTCTGATGATGCCCGGTCAGGGCTTTCGGCTGCCGTTCGCGGTGGCTTCCAGCTATCAATTCGCCTGCACGGCGCACGCCAGCGGGCAAATGACCGTCATTGTCGAGCCGACGCCCGCGTCGCCGTGGGCCCGGCTTCGATGGCGTGTGAGCGCCCTCTTGAGGGGGGCATGGTGGCGATAAGGCAAGGTATCGAAATGGGAAAGATCAAGCAGGTTCTACCGTCTCTGGCAGTGATGGCGTCGTTGATCGCCGTGTGGTGGGCGGTCGTCGAAGTAACTGAAAGCGTCATTTTTCCCATACCATGGCAGATCGTGACCGGCACGTTGGAGCTGATCCACGACGGAACTTTGTGGGAGCACATAGGCGCATCTCTATTTCGGGTTGGCACTGGCTTCCTGCTCGCGGTCGTCCTTGCCGTTCCGCTGGGTCTCTGGATGGGGTGGGTCAGAGGCGCGTTCACGACGCTGAATCCCATCTTCCAGATGCTGCGGCCCATTTCACCCATTGCCTGGATCCCCATTGCCATTCTCTGGTTCGGCGTGGGAAATGCGTCGCCCATTTATCTCATTTTCATCGCGTCGGTATTTCCGATGATCGTGCAGACCACGGCCGGGGTACACACCATCGAGCAGCGATATCTCCGGGCGGCCGGAAATTTCGGGGTTTCGCGTTACAAGCTTTTTCGCCAGGTCGTGATCCCCGCTGTCCTACCCCAGATCATCGTGGGGATGAGGATCGGCCTCGGCGTAGCCTGGCTCGTCGTGGTTGCGGCAGAGATGATCGCTCTCAAGTCCGGGCTCGGCTACCTCATTATCGATTCGCGGAATGCGGGAAACCGCTACGATCTGGTGATCGCCGGAATGGTCGTCATCGGACTGATCGGACTCTTGTTGGATGGCATCATGCGGCTTTTGGAACAACTCAAGTTAGTGAGGTGGCGCTATGCCCGCTAAGATTGTAGTCAAGGACATCAAGAAGGACTTTGTATCGGACATGGGCTCGCTACCCGTGCTGAAGGGCGTCAGTTTTACGGTCGGCGACGGCGAGTTAGTGGCCATCGTGGGGCCCTCCGGCTGCGGCAAGTCGACCCTGTTGAACATCATCGCGGGATTCGATCGCGCCGATCAGGGATATGTCACTATCGATGGTACGGAGAAGAACAAGCCGAGCTCAAAGGGCATCCTCATCTCCCAGCATGGCTCCGTTTTTCCCTGGCTCACCGTTCAGCAGAACCTGATGTTCGGGCTCAACGGGCTTCTTGCGCACGGCGACAAGGAAGCGCTTGCCGATCGCTATGCGGCCATGGTGGGATTGAAAGGTTTCGAGGCGAGCTACCCGCACGAGCTGTCGGGGGGAATGCTCAAGAGAACTGAGTTGGCACGGGCGCTCGTCGTGAAGCCGGAGATCCTCTACATGGATGAGCCGTTCTCAGCCCTGGACGCGCTCATGAATCTGCGTATGCGCAAGGAGCTGCTGCGAATTCTGTCGGAAGAGCGCCATACCGTCGTGCTGGTGACCCACGACGTGGAGGAGGCGATCCACATGGCCGAACGGGTCATGGTCCTGTCGGCTCGGCCGGCAACGATCCAGGCCTCTTTCGACGTGCCGTTCCCGCATCCACGTAAACTTTCGAGCCCTGAGGTGCAAGAGCTCAGAGTGTCGATTCTTCGTGAGCTCGGGGTTGACCGCTATTCTAACTGATGTCGCCTTGATCCGGGCGAGCAGCGGTAAATCCCGCAGCGGCCACACCGTATAGTAGCAAGGGGACTAAAGTACATACCCACTTTAGAAAAATGGGGTAGACGGTTAGCTCCTCCTACCCCAAGATGTAGGGGCGGGCGCCCCGGCTGACCAAGCAGTTGCACCGCCGGCCCTGGTGGCCGGGCGTGACTACTCGCGAACCTACCGCGAGTTCGTGGGGATGTTCCCGGACGTCGATGCGTGCGCCGCCTACCTAGAGCGGCTGCGCTGCCCCGTGGGTTAATCTGCTCGGCGTGCGGGGGGGGACTGCCGCCCCGTGGCGCCACACGCGAGGTCGGCTGTGGTGTGCCCTGCGTGCCGCCATCACGCCTCGTCGCCGCTGGGACGATTCTCGACAAGACGCGAACACCGCTGACGACTTGGTTTGAGGCCGCCTTTGGCACGTGACGACGTAAGCGGTTAGCCAACCCCATCTGTTTTTGAGATTGATTTGTTGCCAGACTGTCCTTTCGTCAAGTGAGAGGAGGACGGCGATGTTGGCGAATCACCGAGAGAATCTTTCGGAAGAGAGTCGCA
>JBOIEE010000334.1:0-42007 GCA_050740975.1 Gammaproteobacteria bacterium
TTGCACGAGGCCCATGTGCTGGCACGCCAATCCCGATGAGGAAACCACCGACTGGAGAGCCGTGTGCGGGAAAACCGCTCGCACGGTTCGGAGGGCGGGGAGACGCGAGTCTTCCCGACCCCTATCGCTTGCAACGCACCGAAGAGGCCGTGCGGGAATTGGCTGAGGCGACCCGCCTCGCGCCGGAGGCGTCACGCTTTGCCTACGTCTACGCTGTGGCGCTTCACTCGACCCCCCGGAAGCGCGAGGCTCTAGAAGTCCTCGATCGGGCGCTTGTCCATCACCCCGGCGAACGCGAGATGCTCCTTGCGGCAGTGAGCTTCAGCCGGGATATCGGTGATCGCACCGCGGCCTTGAAGTACGCGGAGCGCCTGGCGGCGCAAGCGCCCTGGGATCCGGCTGGCCAGCAGATCCTCCAAGAGCTACGTTCGCACAACTCAAGAAGTGAACGCTGAGTTCCACCCGGAGGCACAGGAAGAATTTACTGAGGCACCCCGTTCTACGATTTGCAACTCTTGGGACTGGGCGAAGGATTTATATCCGAGGTAGAGCGAGTAACAAAGCTGCTTGTGGGAAAGCCCGAGATCGGGACTCGGATTGATGAGGTTTTTCGCTCCTGATCTATGGGCACCCCATCCGATGGGAGTTGTAGAGATCCATCAGTGCGATCTGGCTAGGTGGTCAATAAGCGCATCTGTTCAGGATCGCCGCTTGGTGGTCGAACGTGACAGTCTCTATGCAGCCAGCGGCCTGGTGCTTGATGCTGATGAGACGTGAGCGGTTACCGAACCCTACCCTGTTGGTCAGCGGGCTGGTGGATTAAGCTCGTTCGGTTTGATCTTATGAGGGAGCAGCTCTTTTCGATTTGCGCGACGGCGCTGGCCTTAGGTAGCTCGGTAAAAATGTGGCGTAAGTAGTGATAAGGCTCGAGGCCGTTGGCTTTCGCGGTTTCGATAAGGCTAATAATCAATAAAGTTAAACGATTACTGGTGCTCTCATAAGGCTCACCGCGGAGGCCGAGGCAGTTCGCGGATGCTTGGGATAAAAGGAAGTCTCGAAACGGGCCAGAGGCTGGTAAGTAGGACAAGAGAGTAGAATAGGGGGGAGAATAGAATTTGGAGACTTGCAATGGCCTTATCTGTACACGAAATCGAGAAGGAGATTCACGCCTTGAGCACCGAAGACAAAACGACGCTGCTTCGCGCTCTAATTGCTGATCTGGACGACGAGGTGGATGAAAATATCGAACAATTGTGGCTAGAGGAGGCGCAACGCCGATACCGAGAATTGGAGGAGGGACTGGTAAAGGCTGTTCCAGCGGAAGAGGTCTTTAGACGAGCGCGCGCAAAGCTCAAGAAATGAGAGCTGAGTTGCACCCGGAGGCGGAGAAAGAATTCATTGAGGCATCCCTCTTCTACGATTTGCAACTCCTGGGACTGGGCGAAGGGTTCATATGCGAGATGGAGCGAGTAACAAAGCTGCTTGTGGAAAAACCCGAGATCGGGGCGCGGATTGATGAAACTTTTCGCCGAATGCTTTTGAATCGATTTCCGTATTCACTGATCTATAGCCTCGAACCGGAGAGGATCTGGATCGTTGCGGTAGCCCACCAACGCCGTCGCCCCGGTTATTGGCGCAGTCGAATTGAACGCTAACTCAACCATCGTAACAACGCTTGCTAAGCGTCTGCTCGATCACGATTGGGCCCTCAAACAGGCCAAAGGTCGTGCTCGAGCAGTTCGGCCCTATCCGGCCGAAATAGTCCAGGATGTTCGCTGTCGCATGGCTGGGCGGCAAATCCGGCGTGGCTGTAGCGAAGGTGGAGCCAACTGGCGTATAGGCCGGCGGCATTTTGCCATCGGTCTGCATGTTCGCGGCGTTCCCGGCTTGCGCTAGGTACGTGTAGCGGCCCCTTTTTCGTTCGGGAGTTTTTCGGGACGTGGTGATACGGCTTTGCCCCGACTTGAATCCCAGAACTGCTAAGACTATAGTCATTACTATGGTCATGATTAAAGGTGTCTCGATGGAAAAAATCAAAGCATCGGAGTTTAAGGCAAAGTGCCTTAAGTTGATGGATGAAGTGGCTGAGACAGGTCGGTCCGTGGTCATCACCAAAAACGGGCGAGCGGTTGCGCAGCTTGGACCGGTTATCTCCCGTCCCCGTACACTGACAGGGGCTCATAAGGGCAAGATCCATATCGCGAGGGACATTCTCGCGCCCATCGCAGAGCAGTGGGAAGCTCAGAGCTGATCCTATTAGATACCCACGCGCTGTTATGGCTGGACCTGGACAACCCTGCGCTTGGGCCGAAGGCACGGGAGCACGCCGACACGGCGCTACAGCAAGGGAGTCTCACTGTTTCCGCTATCTCGTTTTGGGAGGTCGCGATGCTCGCCTTGAAGGGCCGCATCGTGATGGAGATACCGCCGGCGAGCTGGTGTCGAGATCTACTGAATTCAGGGCTCACCGAGCTCCCGGTGGATGGCGAAACGGGGATTTTGGCAACGAGCCTTAGGGACTTCCACAGCGATCCCGCCGATCGGCTGATCCTCGCTGCCGCGATCGTCAAACGAGCGGCCCTGATCACGGCCGATGAGCGCATCCTCAGCTGGCCGCACAAGCTCGAACGACTGGATGCTCGAGTGTAGCGGTAGCGCGATCGCACGCTATGGTGCGTTAAGGCGGCGCCGGTTGCAGCTCCGCTAATAGGACATCAGCTCCTTGAGAGAGCAGCTTTTCGGCAAGCCGCGTCCCCAGCTCTTCAGCGTGTTCAGGTGGGCCGCAGATCGCATCGCGCAGGATCCTCGTACCGTCTATGCTACCGACCAGTGCGCGCAGCCGCAGCTCGCCGTGAAGGATCTCGGCATGTCCGGCGATTGGCACCTGGCAACCGCCAAACAGGCGGCGGTTGAGCGCCCGCTCCGCACCCACGCAAACCCGGCTGCGAGGGTCGTCCAGGGGTGTGATAAGCTGGATTAGATCCTCAGCTCCCTCGCGGCACTCGATGCCGATCGCGCCCTGCCCGATGGCAGGAAGGAGGAGATCGGAATCGAGGTACGCTCGTATGCGTGCTGCTAAGCCTAAGCGCTTTAATCCGGCTGCGGCGAGTATAATGGCGTCGAACTGCCCCTCGTCCAGCTTGCGCAAACGGGTACCGACGTTGCCGCGCAAGCTTTGGAGCTTAAGATCGGGGCGAATCGCGCGTAGCTGGCATTGCCGGCGCAAGCTGGACGTGCCAACGAGCGCCGAGTGAGGCAGAGTCTGCAAGTCATCGTGGTGTTGAGAGACAAATGCATCACGTGGGTCTTCGCGCGCGAGCACCACGGGTATGACCAGGCCTTGGGGTAAATCCACGGAGACGTCTTTCATGGAGTGCACGGCCAGATCGGCCGCCCCGCAAAGCAAGCGTTCTTCCAGCTCTTTGACGAATAAGCCTTTGCCCCCTACCGTCGCCAGGGACGCATCGAGGAGCTTATCCCCACTGGTATGGACAGCGACCAGCTCGATGGAGAGGCTTGGGTGCAAAGCGCCCAGTCGGGATTGAACAAAACGCGCTTGCCATAATGCGAGGGGGCTCTTGCGGGTGACGATGCGCAGGGGCGAAGAGATCATGGGCTTCGGGTACGCTTAGAGCTTGTGAAAAAATCTACTGCGCTCGGAACCTCGCGTTCCGGCGGTGCTCGGACCAATCCGCCGGGAGCGGATTGGGAACGCAACAGGCGGCCCGCAGGGTGCGCGCCAGGGATGGTGCGCAACAATCCTCATGTATTTCAGTATACACTCCGGTTGCTCGTCTCATCCTTGAGACTCGCCCCTGCGAGGCTTGCACGCCGTTTCGTTCCCGACGAAACGGTCCTGCGCGCCGGCGGAACGCGACTTTCCTTCGCTCGCGACGATTTTTTCACAAGCTCTTAGGGGCGTTCGGCGTTAGCACGGTGGTCTTTAGGCTAGGAGCCTGTCGGACTTAGGGAACCGTAGCGAGGCGCGTGGAAAATCGAGGGCAGATTTTCGATCATTTGAGGCGAATAGTGGTAACTATTTAACAAAAATGATCGGAAATATGGACCGATTTCCCACCGCCGCAGTAGGTTCTTCCTAAGTCCGACAGGCTCCTAGGCTCGCGCAATGACTTTTGCCCTCTAGATTGGATAACCCAAGGTGGAAATCAAGCTTGGTATCGTGATGGATCCCATCAGTGGGATCAATATCAAGAAAGACAGTAGCTTTGCCATGCTGCTGGCGGCGCAGGCGAGAGGCTGGGCGATCGGCTACCTGGAGCTGGGCGACTTGTTTTTGCGTGACGGTCGCCCTTTTGGGCATTCTCGCGCGTTACGCGTGCAAGACCATGCGCCGCAATGGTTTCAGTTTAGCGGGGAAGAAACCATACCCTTGACCCAGTTCCCGGTGCTCTTGATGCGCAAAGACCCCCCCTTCGATATGGAGTACATGTATGCCACCTACTTGCTAGAGCTGGCGCAAGCTCAGGGCACCTTGGTGGTCAATGAACCGCGTAGTCTGCGCGATGCCAACGAGAAGCTGTTTTCGGCCTGGTTTCCGCAATGCAGTCCGCCGAGCCTAGTGACGCGCAACGCCGAACGCATAAAAGAGTTTCTGGGGCAATATGCCGATATCATTCTCAAACCGCTGGATGGTATGGGAGGGGCTTCGATCTTTCGCCTGCGGGCGGGCGATCCGAACCTCAACGTCATCATCGAGACGCTCACCCAGCATGGCCGGCGTTTCACCCTGGCTCAGCGCTTTATCCCAGAGATAGCCGAGGGCGACAAGCGCATCTTGCTCATCGATGGGGATCCCGTGCCCTACGCCTTAGCGCGTATCCCCGCTCCGGGTGAGACGCGGGGCAACCTAGCCACCGGCGGAAGCGGCCGCGGCGTCCCGCTAAGCCAGAGGGATCGATGGATCTGCAATCAAGTGGGCCCCACTCTACGCAAAAAAGGGCTGCTGTTTGTGGGGCTGGATGTGATTGGAGATCACCTGACCGAGATCAATGTCACCAGTCCGACCTGTATCCGAGAGCTAGACGCTATCTACGGTTTGGACATCGCCTCTCAGCTCCTCAACGCCATCGAACGGCGCCTGCATGCAGTGCATCGCCTGTAGATTGACTATACTCGCGCGTTTCCATGCGGTAAGCTCCTGAATCGGTCTACCGGTGGGCGGGGGAGGTCAGTCATGCGGTAGAGATAAAAACTCGAAGAAGCGCGCATACTTTGCTAATTTTAGACTACTGTTCCAGGAACGCTCATCAGAATTGACTGCTGTTGAATTAAGCCTGACTAGAGTCCTAACGCGCAAACCCGCTATCCGGGTAAAGGACGATTGGGATCTGTGAGAGACTCCGGCGATAGGTTAGCCTTGGCGCTCTGCGCGGCCGTTCTGGCGCACAGCGGCGTTATTCTCGGTGTGGGCTTCTCCAAGGAGGATAGGTCGTTGCCCCAATCCCAGTCGCTGGAAGTCATTCTGGTCCAAAGCCGCACCCAAGAGGCGCCTGAGGAACCGGATTATCTAGCGCAAACAAATTTGCAAGGAGGCGGGGACGTCGCGCACAAGGAAAGCCCTTCCACACCCTTGCTCTCACCTTTCCCGGAGCAGGAGCCTGTAATTGCTACTACCCTGGCCGACGAGCAGCCGCAGGAGCAGGTGGCCAAGCCGGCAAGGGAGCCTGCGAAAACCCGGGGATCCGGTATGGGCGAAGTGGAAAAGAACCATCGAGAGCAGCTGGATAAACTGATGCTTGAGCAGCCGGCCGTGTTCGACGCTCCACTTGATCGGGAAAAACCAGTTGCGCATCCACAGCCAGCGACACAGTCTGTGGCGGGCAGGGACACTAAGTCGCCGCCGCTACCCAGCGCCGCCCTGTTGATGCAGAACGCCCTGGCGATGGCGAGCTTGAATGCCGAGATCGATCAGCGGCTTTCCATCCACGCCAAGGCGCCGCGGCGCAAATTCATCTCCGCTAGCACCCGCGAGTATAAGTATGCGGCCTATATGGAGGCGTGGCGGGCTAAAGTCGAACGCGTGGGTAACTTGAACTATCCGGACGAGGCGCGCGCGCGCAAGCTCGCGGGTAGCCTGATCTTGGATGTGGGCTTGCGGTCGGATGGCCGGGTAGTGGAAATGACCCTGCGCCGTTCCTCTGGAGAGCCTATCCTGGACCAGGCGGCGATGCGTATCGTGGAGCTGGCTTCCCCGTTTTCGCCCTTTCCCGATGATATCCGCGGCGAGGTAGATGTGCTCCATATCACGCGTACTTGGCAGTTCCTATACAGCCAGCGTTTCGCAAGCAAATAACGCTGCTAATAGTGGCTCGTTTTATGGTAGTGTTTAATGTCAGGCACTAAATTCCCGGAGCCGCCATGAACCTAACCAATCATTTCCTCATCGCAATGCCCAGTCTTGCCGATCCGAATTTTTATCAGACGGTAACCTATATTTGCGCGCATGATGCAGAGGGTGCTATGGGAATCGTGATCAATAGGCCCATGCCCTTTGGGTTGGGGGCTATCCTATCCCAGATGGATCTGGAATCAAACGACGCCAGAGTAAATGATACGACCATTTTCCAAGGCGGTCCCGTGCAGCAAGAGCGCGGTTTCATCATCCACCGACCGGTGAAGGATTGGGAATCGACGATCAAGGTCACCGAAGAGATCGGTGTGGGTACCTCACGCGACATCCTAGAAGCGATATCTCGGGGTACTGGGCCGACACAAATCCTGATCGCTTTGGGTTACGCCGGCTGGGGCGCCGGGCAGCTGGAGCGGGAGATGGGCGAGAATGCGTGGCTTAGTGGTCCAGCCGATCTGGATGTCCTGTTCCAGGAGCCGGCCGAGCTGCGCTGGCAAAAGGCGGTAACGCTGCTCGGAGTCGATCTCCGGCAGTTATCGTCTTATGCGGGTCATGCTTAAGGGTGACCGTTCTCGGTTTCGATTTCGGTGAGAGGCGGATCGGCGTTGCCGTAGGCCATACCCTAACCGGTACGGCCGGCGCCCTACAATGCCTGCATGCCCGGGCTAGGGATCCGGATTGGGTAGCCATTAGCCAGCTCATTGCTTGCTGGCAGCCGGAGGCCTTGGTCGTCGGTATTCCGGTTAATTGTGATGGATCGGAACACCGGTTTGCGGGGTGCGTGGCGCGCTTCTGCCGGCAATTGCAGGGTCGTTTTGGCCTCCCCGTACATACCATAGACGAAACTCTTTCCTCCGTAGAAGCCAACCGCCACCCGCAAGCAGTAAAGCAGCGTGGTTTGGACGCCGTCGCCGCACAGCTCATCCTGGAGTCGTGGCTCAACGAACGCTCACGCTATGATGAACCTCGACAGCGGTGAAATCGGCTCGCTCCTGGAGCGCATGGCGCAAGGTCTGACCGAGACCTTGGCCGGTAGAGGGCATGTCGATCCGCTAGTGGTCGGTATTCACACCGGGGGGGTGTGGATCGCGCAATGCTTGCGGGAGGGACTCGGTGTTCCCGAGCCGCTGGGCAGCTTAAACATTGCGTTTTATCGTGATGACTTTAGCCGCCTCGGTATGCATCCGAGCGTCAAACCGTCCCATTTGCCGTTCGATATCGATGGGCGCCATGTGATCTTGGTGGATGACATCCTCTACACCGGCCGGACGGTACGCGCCGCGCTCAACGAGATCTTTGACTATGGCCGCCCGGCCAGCGTCACCCTTGCGGTTTTAGTCGATCGTTGCCAGCGGGAGTTGCCCATCAGGGCCGATGTTGTAGGTACTACCCTAGCGCTTGCGCACGGGGAGCACATCAAGCTCAGCGGCCCGCATCCCTTGCGATTGATCACCCACAAGGCGGTATGACGGGATCGAATATCCAGCTTGATGGGCAGGGGCATCTCAAACATTTTTTGAGTATTGAAGGGCTTCCCCGGGAACTGCTGCTCGAGATCCTAACCACCGCCGAAGGCTTTGCGCCGGTCGGGAGGAGGCCGGTTAAGAAAGTCCCGCTGCTGCGCGGCAAGACGATTGTCAATCTCTTCTTCGAGCCCAGTACCCGCACCCGCATCACCTTCGAGCTGGCCGCGAAACGGCTCTCCGCCGATGTCTTGACGCTCAACGTCGGCGACTCGTCCACCAGCAAGGGTGAGTCGTTGCTGGATACACTGCGCAACTTGGAGGCGATGCACTGCGATATGTTCGTGATCCGCCACGAGTGCAGTGGTGCGGCGCACTTTATTGCTAGCCACGTTTGCTCTGAGGTACGGGTTATTAATGCGGGCGACGGCCGCCATGCCCATCCCACTCAAGCGATGCTGGATATGTTCACCATCGGTCGCGCGAAAGGGGATTTTGGCGCGTTGTGCGTGGCGATTGTGGGGGATATCGCGCATTCGCGGGTGGCGCGCTCCAACATGCACGCTCTTAGAACTTTGGGAGCGCGTGAGGTGCGGGTCATTGGCCCGAGGACTCTGATCCCTCCCGAGATAGAAACTCTGGGGGTGCGCGTTTATCACGATCTTAAGTCCGGATTGCAGGATGTGGATGCGATCATCATGCTGCGGCTGCAAAATGAACGCATGCAGGGGGCTCTGCTGCCCAGTGCGCGCGAATTCTTTGAGCTCTATGGGCTGACGGAGGAGCGGCTGGCGGTGGCCAAGCCGGACGCCATCGTTTTGCACCCTGGACCCATCAATCGCGGTGTAGAGATCGACTCCCAGGTCGCTAACGGCCCGCGCTCGGTGATCCTGGACCAGGTGAGCTATGGCATCGCGGTACGCATGGCGGTTATGTCCATGGTGATGAGCAGCGCGGCTAAACCGGAGCCGCGCTGAGATGCAGCTCTTGATCGCCAATGGCCGTGTTATCGATCCCGAAAAGGGTTTTGACGAAGTCACCGATCTCTATGTCCGTGCCGGCAAAATCGAGAGCATAGGTAGCGCTCCCCAGGACTTCAAGCCAGAGCGTGTCATCGACGCCAGCCATCTGGTGGTAAGCCCCGGTTTTGTAGACTTGAGCGCGCGGCTGGGTGGAGGAGAGGCCGAGCATGGGGCCACCATCGTCAGCGAAACACAAGCCGCCGCTCGCGCTGGCATTACCACCTTGTGTTGTCCGCCGGATACCACACCGGTGCTGGACATGCCAGCGGTGGCGGAGCTGATTCATCGACGCGCTCAGCAGGCAGGTTTAGCCAAGGTGCGTTGTTTAGGAGCCCTTACCCGGAGTTTGGGTGGGGAACAATTGGCCGAAATGTACGCCTTGAAGGCTATCGGTTGCGTTGGGGTGAGCAACGCTGGAAGAGCGGTGTATAACACCGAGGTACTGCGCCGCGCCCTAGAGTATGCGGGGACTTGCGGGTTGCCGGTGGTGCTACAAGCCGAGGACCATTGGTTAGGCGGTCTGGGACACATGCACGAGGGCCGCGTCAGCACCCGCCTGGGGATCCCGGGGATCCCCGAAACGGCGGAGACCGTGGCCTTGAGCCGCGATTTGCTATTGGTCGAGCAGACCGGCGTGCGCACGCATTTCGCCCGACTTTCAACGGCCAAAGCGGTAGAGCTGCTGGCACAGGCTCAGGCCCGGGGATTGCCGGTCAGCGCCGATGTCACCATCCATCATTTGCATCTAACCCATGACGCGGTGGGCGATTTCGATAGCATGTGCTATATACGGCCGCCGTTGCGCACAGCCGCCGACCGTAAGGCGCTGCGTGCCGCCGTCGCCCGCGGTGTCATTGCCGCCATCTGCTCGGATCACCAGCCGCATGATGTAGACGCCAAGACCGCTCCATTCGGTGCCACAGAGCCGGGAATGTCGGCTCTGGAGCTGCTGCTGCCCCTGACGCTAGAGTTGGTCCGCGGCCAGGTGTTGGATCTGTCCACGGCGATCGCCGCGATTACCTGCCGGGCCGCGCGGGTGTTGGGGATGCAGGCAGGCACATTAGCAATCGGTGCGAGTGCCGATGTGTGTGTGTTTGATCCCGAGCGCAGATGGATTTTGACCGAAGAAAGCTTGTTGAGCGCGGGTAAGAACTCGCCGTTCCTCGGGCGCGAACTGGTGGGTAAAGTGACCCACACGCTGTTAGACGGGGAAGTGGTGTTTGACGAGGAGGCGGATGCCCCCGCTGCACGATAGCTCACCCCAAAGCGCACAGCCTAGGGGGACTATCTTTTTAGAAGAAGCCAGGGTGCTGTCGCACCATGCATACCCCGGTGGGCAGTACGTGTTGCGGGTCCAGGCACCCAAAACGGCCGCCAATGCCGCCCCCGGCCTATTTGTGCATCTACAGTGCGACCCCTTGCTGCCCATGCGGCGGCCCATGTCCCTGATGCGGGTAAATCCCGAACTGGGATGGATCGAGATCCTGTACAAGCGGCACGGGGTAGGAACCCAACTCTTAGCCCGGCGCGTCCCCGGGGAGACAGTGAGTGTGTTAGGACCCATAGGGGTGCCTTTCAAGCTGCAGGGTTACCGCCGCCGGGCGCTGCTCATCGGCGGTGGGGTTGGGATCCCACCCATGATCTACCTGGCGGAGCACTTAAAATCCACAGCCCCCGAGGTTTCGGTGCTCGTGGTCATGGGTTCGGAAGCGCCCTTCCCCTTCCCAGCGATCCCCTCCCGCATCCTGGTACTTGGAGTTCCGGCGCCGGTTATCGCGGCCATGCCGCTTTTAGAGGATTGGGGGATCGCAAGTCGGCTCGCGAGTCGGCAAAGCTACCCTGGCTGTTTTGATGGATATGTTACCGATCTAGCGCGCTTTTGGCTTAACTCGCTGTTGCCCGCCGAAGGACATGAGGTGGAGCTGTTCGCCTGTGGCCCCACCCCGATGTTGCAAGTCGTCGCTGAATTGGCCCGCGAGTACGTTCTTCCCTGCCAGCTTTCGGTTGAAGAGTACATGGCGTGCGCGGTCGGTGGGTGTGCCGGTTGCACGGTCGCGGTGCGTACCCCCTCCGGGCCGGCGATGAAACGCGTTTGTGTCGACGGCCCGGTCTTCGAGGCATCGGAGCTTGTATTTGAGGCTTAGGGCCGGACAGGCGACAGTGTTTCACATCTGCCCACTCATCGCCGCCATGGACTGACACCCGGCGTTCTCACACTGGGTCAATCGTGGTCGGTTGGTAGGCACGAGAGGGGCCTGGATCCGCTTCAAGTCTTCCAGCACCGAGCCAGCAGGGGTGCGACAATTTGTCGCATGTTCGAATATCGCTTGTTCGGTTACACTTCCCGGCCACCTGAAAATTCCAACACCAAAGAGGTCGAGTCCATGCAACGACGTTACACATATCTTCAAGCGTTACTGTTTTTTGGCTTAGTGTTTCATGCCTTGTCTGCCCACGCGGATCATCTTTCGGGGGGACTTGGGATCGAGCAGACGGCCCCCATCAACACCGAAAGCGCTGTGCCCTTGAAACAAGGCTCATGGATTGCGGGTGTGCGCACGGAATACGTTAATAACGATAGCTTTTCGGATCAGGAGCTCATCACCCTACGCGGGATCGGCATCAACCGGGATGGCGAGGCCGATGAAGACCTGCATAGCATCGACTCCATATTAGGTGTCTCACTACGAGCCGCCTATGGTGTGACGGAAAACTTAACGGTAGGTTTTCGATTGCCTTATGTTCGGCGCGAGAATATCCGTGAGCCGGAAGAAGGACATGCCCATGGCGCGAATCCGATCGTCGTCCACGATATCGTCGAGCACGGAGACAGCGCCGGAATCGGTGACACCACCTTCTTTGGCCAATACCGGTTTTACCATGACGGGAGCAGCGATATCGCGGCCCTGTTCGGAGTCAAGACCCCGACCGGCGAGACGGGGGAAGAGGGCTTTGAAGGCGAGCACTTTGGCGGACGCTTTGTAACCGATGTGTTCCCAAGCGAAGAGGAAGAAGGACATCATCACCAAGGCACCCGCCTAGAGACCCATCAGCAACCGGGCTCCGGTTCCTGGGACGGAATAGTTGGGGTCGCTTACAGCCGAAGCATAAGCCCGGTCAACTTTGATACGAGTGTTCTTTATACCGTAGTCAGCGAAGGGTCTCAGGATACAGATCTCGGGGACATCTTTAACTACAACTTTGCGCTGTCGCATCCGACGAATGCTTTTGTTCCCTGCCAACCGTGCTCGTGGAACCTGGTGTTGGAGCTGAACGGCGAGTGGCGGGACAAGGAGGAGAGAGGAGATATCGAGATCGGCAACTCCGGCGGCCATGTGCTTTATCTCGCACCGGGGTTCCGCTTCATCGGCCCGGGTGGGTGGAATATGGCGCTCTCGGCCGGCTATCCGGTGGTCAACGATCTGAATGGCGATCAGTCTGAACCGGATTATCGAATCGTAGGCACGGTGAATTTCAACTTCTAACCATACCGGCACCGCACCGTCTGATGGCACGTTATACGAGGTTTGATCTACTGCATAGGCATGATGGCGGAAGCCGCCGCACAGGGTTTCGTGCGCGAGCGTTTTCACTATTTGCGGTCCTATCTCTAGTGCTATGGGGCTGTGCCTCTGCACCGGTTGCCCCTAATGCTTCAGCGGCTGCGGCTTCCGGACTGATTGTTTCGGTGGCTTTCGCGCCCGACAGTCGCCTATGGCGGGTACGCGCCACAGCCGATCGGATTTATGTAGATTACTCAGACGATTTCGGAGTGAGCTATAGCGCGCCGATCACAGTGAATGAGACACCACAGCGGATCAGAGCGTTGCCAGAAGATCGGCCGGGGCTCGCAGCCGACAAATCGGGCCGTATCGCCGTGGTTTATTACGCCGAAGAGTCCCATGGCGTGGTTCCCTATTTCAGCTACTCACTGGATAGGGGCCAGCACTTCAGTTCACCGCGGCCTTTGACCACACCCGGATCCGAGGCCGAGCATGCGATGGTGAAGCTCGTGGCCGATGATAGGGATCGTTTCTACCTGTTCTGGTATGAGACTCGCGCACACGAGCCGGGCGCATCGCTTTACTATACGGTTAGCGACAAGCCTGAGATACTGCCTGTCCCCAACCGACGGATAACCGCTACCCTGTGCGAATGCTGCCGGCTGGCGTTGGATTTTAATCGCGACCAACAGCCGGTACTATTGGCTCGGGTCATCTTTCCAGGAAGCGTCCGGGACCATGCGTTAATTGCACTCAACCCCGAGTCAACTCGGCGTGTGACTGACGACGACTGGTATATCGAAGCTTGTCCCAAGCACGGTCCGGCGCTCTCCATTGCTGCAGACGGTCGCTATCACATCGCCTGGTTTACCCAGGGCAAAAAACGGAAGGGCTTGTTCTACGCCTACGCGGATAACCTAGGACAGAGCTTCTCGCAACCCAAGCGTTTCGGTAACCCCAAATCCCTGCCCGAACACGCCGATGTCCTCGCGCTCGGAGATCGGGTAGTGCTCACTTGGAAGGAGTTCGATGGGCAACGGACACGACTCTTGGCGATGCAGTCCCGCGATCGCGGTAATACGTGGTTAGCAAGCAGTGTGATCGGAGAATCGAACAGCGGATCCGATCAGCCGGACCTCATCACTAACGGCCAGCGTACGTTCGCGTCCTGGAGCGCTCTGGATAACGGCCATAGGCTCATTCCGATCCCGTAGGTTGAAGGAGGTGCGAATGATTTCGGGGAGCGAGGTGGGCGGAGGGGACATAAACTCGGTACTCGACTGGTCATCCGTGGCGAGGAATTTCAGCTATGGAGACAGTAAACGTTTATCGGAAGCTACGTTGGACGCAGGGAGTGTCACATAGAATCCGACTGGCTGCTGATCTACAAGTTGGACCGGAACACATCCTCTTCGAGCGCACACGGTCGCACGCGGACTTATTTAGAGATAACGCTGATTGAAACTAGGCCTGTGGGGTTAGATCCTATAGGTCATTTACGCGATCATATTGATTGCCTTATAGTTCAATATATGGCGTCTGGTTATATCTGCCTGTTGGATGAGAAATGGCCAATACTGCAAACCCAATTACGTTCTTTCGCGGAGAGCCCTTCGAGTTGTCCCGGCCCGTGTCGAGCCGCTTTTTTGACAAGTTCGCTCAGAAATGGCGTCAACCGTTAGGAGAGGGAAGGCGGCCCCTCTTTGTGCTTGGCGCAGGAGTATCGCGCGCTGCATCTGTGCCAATGATGTCCGATATGCTTAGCCACCTAAGCAAGCTATTGGAAGAAGCGCAGCAGGACCAGACTACCGATAGTGCTCTAGGGGAAGCGCGCTTATACTCCGAACAAGCGATTGCAACGCGCGGTCGTACTGATTGTGCGCTGCTCTTTGGGGCGTTACAGGATTCGGAGAAACCAGAGGCAAGGGACGTATGGCGCACGTTCTGCCAGGACTTCATTTCTGGGGAGATTACCACTGATGCGCAACCGCCGGCGCATACCTCCCTATTCGAGGCCCAACCCACTGAGACGCACCAGTGGATCGCAGATCTAGTAGTTACGTCTCAGGCGCAATGCATAAGTCTCAATTTCGATGGCCTCACCCGAAAAGCCATCGACAACATGCTCAGGAGCAAGAATGGATCCGGTAAATGTGTGATCCTGGACACGGCTGAAAAGATAACGAACTTCATAGGCCGCGATCCAAGAAGCAATGAGGCAAAGCACCTGCGGTCTATAATCAAGCTGCGGGGAGACGTATTCTACGCCATCTGTGTTACGCCTGGCTGTCCTCTCTCAGAGATCCAGACTCCCGTTTATGACCTCCCGACCTCCGACCCAAAGCAGCGCCTAACGTGTCCTGAGTGCAAATGCCAGAGAAACCTCCAGATTGCGTTTCCGGGGCACCACGATAAAGAGCGGGAAAGCGAAGCGATTCTTGACGCCGCATGGCGGTACCTAGTTCCGTCCACTTCATTGTTCATGATCATGGGCTTCAGTGGCGAATGGGATGGCAGCGTTGTCGAATTTGTTTTCTCGGCAGCACAACTGCTAAGCGTCCCAGTTATTGACGTCCGGATTAAACCGGACGAGGAGTCTTCGCATTACATTAAAGATATTTGGTGTCAGCGGTTCCCACGGGTAGAGTATCAGCCCATTTACTGCACTGCGGATGAATTCGCCACCCGCGCTGCAAACAATGTTAGTGCCAGGAATAACGCTGAGGTCATTGCAGTGGTCGGCTGCCCAGTCATAAAGCCTAAGCCCTTGCCCGCAGACCACATTTGGGACACCAGAGGGACAGACGTGCGTCCTATGATCGGTCAGATCTGCGCAGCCGACGACTTTCGCAGTTTGGAGAACTACTCACAGTTAGGGCTTAAGACCTTCTGGTGGGGGGCGGTAGGGAGTTTCCAACTACACGACCGATATCACCACTCCATTGGAACGATGCGAGTCGCTTCAAGATGGCATGGATGCCTCACGGATTGTGCTTTTTCGAATGACCTTTCAAGAGCAAGTGACAGAGAAAACGAATTCTTGGCTATTGCGGCATTGCTGCACGACTATGGACATCTCCCATTTTCACACTTGTTTGAAGAGATATTCGACGAGCTACATTGGACGACGGTGAATTCCTCGGGCAAACCATGGCACGAGGTCCTGACCCACAAAAAGATCCGCGAGCTGGTCGCCATGGATATCGCTGGTAAGCAAGATGCTGTTAAAATGTACACTGAATATCTCGGATTTACGGTCGATCAATTGCTCAGTTTGATAGATGGATGTCTTGGAAAGCCTTATCTCGACGCACTTGTTAATAGCCCCCTCGACGCAGACAAGATCGATTATGTATTTCGTGACCTCTACTTCCTTGAAATGGCGGGCAAGCTGGAACATAGAAGGCTTGGGAATAGCGTAGGAGATCCTATAGCGTGGCGAGATGATTTCTTTCGAGAACAAGAGCTATCCCCGGAGCAACTAATTCGTCTCAACGGCCGTTCTGCTTTAAGATTGCTGGAACTTCTCGAGACACGACGAAATCTGTATTTTAAGTTTTACCTTTCTCCTGAAATGCGTGTGATGGAGCGGATTACGGCCTTCGTAATGACTAATTATCTCGCGCACGTCATATCAAGAAAGCTAGGTGATGAGATTCGAGATAGCGATCAGCCGTTCGAATACGATCACGGCGATCTGAAAGTTCGCCTCGCAACCGATAACATCCTTGGCAAGTACGACAACGTGATGATCAACCACAGCACTAATAAGTATAAGGAGCTCCCCCTGTTGGGTGTGCTCCTGGAAGAGTTGCTGGAGGACGGGTTTCCGATTGACGATGTCCCGCGTGAGGTGCTCAAGAAACTTAAGGATACGCTGAATAGATTCCCGAAAGATCGAGACGAAGGCCCATTCGGGGTGACAGTAAGGGACGTATATAAGGATTTGCACGTTGGTGGACCGTATTATTTCGACTCGTCGCATGAAGGAAAGATTAGGGACATGGTTAGAGAACTAACCTTGCTCTATCAGGGTTCAGTGCTGTTCGATGTTGTTAAGACTCCGCGCTTCCTTGCTGGGGCAAAAACAAGAAGATATCGTCGCTTGTGGGCCAATGGAGAGGTTATCGGAGAGACGTTTCTAGTGCCGTCCATTAATCCAATGAAATGGACAGTCAAGACACGTGCCGCGGTTCCGTTAGGCGCTGTAGATTTCGGGCAACTCGAACGTCAGTACCTTCAGGTGATTGTCTTTGACCCGCTAGGTTATCCTACAAAGGCTCGTTTCGTTGACCAAGAGTTTCGGCGCAGATGCCGTGCGAGTGGCGTCGATTTTATGGACACAATTACGTCGAATTGACTAGCTCAGGAGGCGCAATGGGAAACGTATCCTGGTTTACGTACGAATGTATTTTTGGATCCGTGCACCATCTGAAGGCAATTGAATTTATTAATGAGAAGGAGAACCAAAGACTTGAGGGCTTTTACCGGGCACTTCCAAACGTCAGAGCGGAGGTATCTCCCGACGTTTCGAGCGCAATCGGCCGCTTCTTGACAACGAGTGAGATCTCCCTGGCAGATAACGAACGGCTAGAGCGGTGCTTGGCAGACCTGCTTATGAATAACATGCATCGATATCTTCGAGAAGAAGGTCCGGTTCTACTCGTGGAGGGACCCCCGCTCTCAAAACTGATTGGGCGCATTGGTTACCGGTACCCGCGCCCCGAAGTGACCATTGCGTTTGTCACAATTCGACCAGAATACCTACCCCAGCCTGGTGGGGCATCGGTGATGTCGGATGGTTGGAACGGTCCTTTCCCGGGGTTACAGGAAGATACGGTCCGAAGGACATATTTCCGATACAAACCAATTCCTATACGACTGGACATTTTCGCACAGGGATTGCAACGGTTCCGTCCGCTATGCAAAAAGGGAGGTGTCCCCATGGGCGTTACAGCAAAACTGAGGGCAATTTCTGAAGATGTCCTAAAGTTCGCGGATTATCTGAATCAGCGAGAGGCCCAAAGCCAGCCGAGATATATTGCCGGACAACCGAAGAGGTTCACTCCTGTCGCAGACGAGGGTACGATCAATGAAAACTTAGCGGAGGCAGCGAGAGGTGGCAAGGCCGATGCTAGTAGCAAGAAGAGGGAACCTCGAACACCCAATCGGTCGACCGATCCATCAGTGGAGCGGGGAAAACGCGACCTCGTCAGGGCCCTCACCTCTGTTCCCGAGGACGCAATCCTCGATACGATCTTTGACAAAACGGACCGGCACATTAGGAAGGCTAACGGCGACCTGGTTAAGCAGTTTTTGGCAGAGAGGGGACTTGGAACAATAGACGAAAAGCAGAACAAACAATTGTTGATATTTGTACAGAAAAGAATTATCGAGGAGCGCAAGGAGCGGCCATATAGATTGACTGTTCAGGACTTGGAAAGATGGTATGCAGAATTTAAGGGAGACGAGGGACGGAGCTAGGCGTGCGCTATAGAAGCGAGCGAGTGCTAACCTTTTCACGCTATTGGGGTGCGCCACACCCTGTCATCGCGATGGAGAGGGCCATCGACGCTGCTTTTCCCGACCTCGACCGAATGCAGCCACCAATCGATCTTCGGAAACTGGGAGAGCGTAGGGGTATCAAAGTTGTCGAGCGCCCAATCGACGCTGATGGCCTTATTTTTCGGGCCGAAGATGAAGGATATGTAGTCGTCCTAAACACGCGTGCCCAAGAGGAGCGGCGGCGTTTTACCCTTGCACATGAGATTGCTCACACTTTTTTCTTTGACGCGGAAGGCTGCCGCGGCTATGAAACTACAGCGAGTCGCGGTGAAGTCAGACGCGAGGTTGATCCAGAGGAAGAGCATTTATGCGATTATGGGGCAGCCAAGATCCTAATGCCTAAGGGATTAATCGCGCCGCTGCTCGACACATTTGGGCCAAGTGCCCATTTTGTTGTTCAGGTCGCGAGAACGTTCAAGGTGTCAATGCGGGCTAGTGCGCGGCATCTGGTTAAGATTAGCGATACAAAGATTGTAGTGGGATATTGGGAATATCGAGCCTCGCGTGGGCAGTTCGAGACATCGTGGGTAGAGGGGCGAGAGACCGCCAAAGGCAGAAGGGCGATGGCAGTGGGAAAAGACCAGCCAATATTCGACGACTTCCTAGCAGCGCAGGATTTTCGTGGTAGGAGATGGATGTCTTTGGGAGGGGACCTACAGCATTATTTTGTGGATGCAGTGTTCCTGAAGGGTACGCCGCGACGATGGCTTACTGAGATTGTGCTTGATCCCATCGCCGAGAGGGGGTTTGTGGGGCGATCGACGCGGATAGCAGGTTTAAGTGGCGAGGTTCCTGGCCACCTGCGTTAGCGCTCCCGCGGCGCTACAGTAAATGTCTGCCGTGTAACTACGGCGACCAAAGGTTCGGGCTTTCGCATCGCGGCGAGCACCCCGTAGGTTGGAGGAGGTGCGAATGATTTCGGGGGGCGAGGTGGGCGGAGGAGCCGGTAGCCGCCCCCGGCCGAAGTTTGCGCTGTTTGGAAGTAAAGAGAGCGCGTCCGCCGGGCCCTCACGTTTTCACGGTTGTCACACGGCACGCCACAATTCCAAAGAGAACAATCGCGCCGCCAAGCGACTGCTGTACGCTAAAAGGTTCAGCCAACAGCACCCAGGCAAACACTGCGGCTGCGGCCGGCTAGCGTCTTAGCTGATCAAGCGACTCTATGGCGCAGGGGTAAATCAGGCCCGCTGTCCGCCGCCGTTCCAAGCTAGCAGATTCAAGAACTCGCGGCGCGTCTTCGGGCCATGGGTGCGGAAGTGGGGGTCCGGTGCCTCGCGATAAGCCAACCGCTCCTGGGCGATACCATCGCGCGCCGCGCGTTTTTTCATCTCATCGGCGCTGATAGGATAGGGCCGCAGTGCGTTCAGCCCGAATACCTTGGCACGCAGCTCGGGCGTGATCTCAAGGTAGCCGTGTTGCTCGCGAAGCTCGTTGGCGATTTGAAAGGTCCGGAAGGCCTGGATCTGGTCTTGCGGCGAGCCATACCAGATGGAATCGGTGCCCCACAACACGTTGTCCTGCCCGACATAGTTAAAGAGCTTGCCGAGCGCATGCGCCGCACTCTGCGGGTCGCGCATCAAATAGCGCCAGGTACTACCGAGCTCCGCATACACGTTGCTGTTCGGCGGCAGGTCATTCTCGACGACGGTCTTGATTAACGAATCGATGCCTTCGTTGCGTGCGGGGTCGTAAGGCCCTTCGGCCTGGCCGGGCACGAATCCGGGGTGGTAGATAAGAAAGTTGACATCCGGGTAGCGCCTGGCGACGACACCGATGTCGTCGCACAGTGAATGCGCATAGGATTTCCGGCCGAAGGGAATACCCTTGTGTACGCAGATGTTCTTGATGCTGAGCTTGCGCGCCCGCTCGATGAAGGCCAGCCCCACCTCGTCACTCAGAAAAAAGCCCCGCCCCTCCGGGCCCCATTGGGTGTAGGTCTTCCAGGCAGACACCTTCCAGCGCTCGGCCAATTCGTCCATGCCTTGCAGATCGCCGTCCTGATTCGGGTTCACGCGCCCGTGCAGGAGTAGCCTATGTGCGCCGCCCATCCTCTCCACGATCCGGGCCGTGGCTGCCGCTTCTTCGATGGCGAGAGGCTCGGCGTCGCGATGTGAGGGCACGAAGGACAGCACCATCATGTCCGTGTCGGAATCCAGAAAGACGTCTTTGATGAACTCCTCCTCGCCCAGGCACAGCAGGTAGCTGTGCTCACCCGGCCTATCGGCCAAGTGGCAACTTGCCTTGGGCGCCCACTTGAACCGTCCGCTGCCGGGCGGCTCATTTTTCAGCCATGCGCCCCTGGGATTCACGTAATGGCCCTGCACGTCGAAAATGAACTCGCTACCTTCAAGCGCTGCGGCCGCGACCTCCCGATCGAGGGCGGCTTCCTTGGCGACATCAAAGAACCCACCGCCACGCCCCGCGGCTGCATAGGCCGCGTTCATTGCGAGCAAGGTGGACGCCGCTCCACCGGCCGAGATCAAAAAATTCCGGCGCCCAACGCCGCAACGCTTGGCGTTCCCCGTGGCGGCCTCATGAGCCAGGCGCCGCGCCTGCCGGTGCACCGACTCAAGCGGTATGGGGGCGAATTCGCCGTTGGTCGTGGTATCCAACTTGATGGGCAGGCGGCGCCCTTCGGGATCGTGTGGCTGAGTCATTTCGTTCTTCCCAGCGGGGTGTGTGGCCTAATTCCGAATTCTACGGCAATGTACCCATTAACGGCAGTTTTATGAATCCTCGACCACCAGTAAAGCACTAATAAGCATCTCGGAAAGGAGCTGTGTCATGCAAGAAATCGCGAGCGACATCTTCACCTGGTCTTGGTTTTCCGAGCCCCACGGCTACGATTTCAACGGCCACTTCATTCGCCACTCGGAGGGTAACCTTTGCATCGACCCGGTTCAGCCCAGCGAAGAAGACCTGGAGACGATCACGCGGCTAGGGGTCGCGCAGATCCTGCTCACCAACCGCAACCACACGCGTGCGGCCAAGTTGGTGCGGCTGCGCACTGGGGCAAAAGCGGCCATCCACCCGGATGACGCGCACCACGCCCGTAGCCAGGGGGCCGAGATCGATGAGGCGTTGCGGGTTGGCGAACAAATAGGTCCGCTCGAGGTGATCGGCGTCCCGGGGAAGTCGCCGGGTGAGGTCGCATTCTACTGGCGGGCGCGTCGGGTCCTGATCGTGGGAGATGCGGTGATCGGCAATCCGCTCGGACGCTGCGGACTGCTCCGGGAGCAGGTCATGGGGATCCGGTGCGTTTGAGGCAAAGCGTGCGTAACTTGCTGGATCTGGACTTCGACACGCTGCTTGTGGGAGACGGCGTATCCATTCTCCAGGGGGCGAAGGACGGGCTTAGGGCGCTGGTGGATAGGTTTCCGGATTGATGGCGGCGCCGTGGCTGGAAACTGGAACTCTCCCTTTCTCGACCGCACCGGTTGGGAAAAGAGCGTCAAGAAGATGGTCCATGTGATGGGCGCCCCCATACCCGAGCAGGATCTCACCAAGAAATTTCGCTTCGTAACGCCTTGTTTCGGCTCGTACCACATCGGTTTTGCGGACCAGGGGGCTACGGATATAATTTAACTCATGGGTGCTACCTTTGAAGAACTGGAAAAGCAAGCCCGAGCGTTGAGCCCGAAAGAGAAAGCTGCCCTTGCACGCATTCTCATTGATGAGCTAGATACCTCGGTCGACCCGGACGCCGAAGAGCTGTGGATTGAAGAAGCTCAGCGGCGGTATGACGCCTTTATAAGGGGCGAGCTTCAGGACCTCCCCGGTGACGAGGTAATGCGTAGGGTTCGTAGCCGCCTCAAATGATCGGCTATCGGTATCTTCCTCCGGCGGAGGAAGAAATGACCGAAGCATCCCTCTGGGGGATTTTTGACTGTGGAAGACGGGATCGATGGAATCGAACGATGGACAATGGAGAAGCCCCTTGGATGTCTCCGAAGGAATGCGACAATTTCGGTACCTCAACACGGACTTCGCTAAATTTTGTTTCACGTTTGCTCGGTGAATTATTTACATCACAATCCCACTTAACCTTGATACACTAGCGACGTTTAGGTGGATCAATGATTCCTTAGAAAAAACGCATTATTTCCTCCCCCCTCATGGGCTCCAAAGCGACTTTATTAAATTCTTTTCAGACCTCCTAGGCGTGGGAGGGATTTAAGGGGGAGGGAGCATTCTAGAAGCATAATTTCGTGGAGGTCTAAAAAATGCCCCAGAAGAAAAGTCTCATTCTAATCCTATTGACCGGCTCTTTGGCTTTGTTGATGGCGGGTTGTCCACAGCCACCAGGACCCCCGGAAATAAAGATCACCACGTCCTCGCCGTTGCCGCAGGGCAAGGTGGGGGAACGCTATAAAGCCCGATTTATGGCGACCGGTGGACAGGCGCCGTATACGTGGTCAGGCGGTCCCCCGGCAGGTTTAGGCTTAAGCCTGAAGGCCGATGGTAAACTAACGGGGACACCCACAAAGGCGGGTAGCTTTAAGTTTGACGTCAAGGTGACCGACTACGCGAATCGGTCTGTCACGAAGAACTTCCAGCTCAAAGTCAAGGTCGTCGATGGCCGTTGTGCGATCACGACCACCTCTTCGTTGCCCAACGGGACGGTAGGGCAGACTTATGGGCCGGTCACCCTGCAGGCGAGTAGTGGTTGCAAACCTCCGCTGACCTGGTCGGTGGGCGCGGGGGCACTGCCTCCGGGCTTAACGCTGAACGCCCAAAGCGGTGTCATCGGTGGAACGCCCACTCAGGCGGGCACCTTCAACTTTACCATCAAGGTGACCGACAGCACCGGACAATCTGACACTAATGGCTTGCAGATCACAATTACCACAAACGGCCCGGAGTGTGAGATCGCGACCTCCTTGCTGCCGAACGGGACGGTGAACCAGTCTTATCCGGCGGTAACGCTGCAGACGAGGAATTGCACGCCACCGCTGACCTGGTCGGTGAGCGCAGGGGCCCTGCCTCCGGGCTTAAGGTTGAACGCCCAAGCCGGGGTTATCGACGGGACCCCAAGTCAGGCGGACACCTTCAACTTTGCCGTCAGGGTGAGCAGCGCAGGCCAGTTGGACACCCAAGACCTCCAGATCACGATAGGGCCGCCGGTCGCGGTTTGTGAGATCACGACCACCTCACCCTTGCCTGACGGGAGGGTAAACCAGCCTTACCCGCCGCAAACCTTGCGCACGACGGGTTGCACGGCGCCGCTGACCTGGTCGGTGAGTGCGGGGGCACTGCCTCCGGGCTTAAACCTGAACGCACAAACGGGTGTCATCGGCGGCACAGCCACTGGGGACGGCACCTTCAACTTTACCGTTAGGGTGACCGACAGCGCGAGTCCGGCCCAGTCCGACACCGAAGGCTTTCGGATTGTGATCGAAGGTCGGGTATGTGGAACC
Source organism: Gammaproteobacteria bacterium (assembly GCA_050740975.1). Lineage (GTDB taxonomy): Bacteria > Pseudomonadota > Gammaproteobacteria > JBOHHR01 > JBOHHR01 > JBOHHR01. The sequence continues at coordinate 23,341 of JBOIEE010000334.1, forward strand.
CATACGGTAAGTATGAATAATCTTCAATTTATACCGCGCACATTGACCGTAAGGGCTTGTGAGACAGTGAATTGGGTGCATAATCAACCGGGTGTTCCCCATACTGTGACAAGTGATACCGGCGTATTCGAAAATGGAACAGTGGCTAATCCTATGGTGTTCCAGCAAACCTTCTCTCATACCTTTGCTAACCCTGGGACATTCCCCTATCACTGTAGGATCCATGGGGCGCCAGGTGGAAATCCAGCCCTAATGACCGGAAGTATCACGGTAAATCCTAATCCGTAGAAAACGGTGTAGCGGTTATCCAGGGTCCACTTGCAGGGTGAAGGTCTTATGATCCCTATGCGGTGGACCCTGGAACGCCGGCCCAGTTAGAACGGGAAGAGAAGAGGCACCAGTGCCCCTGACACTAAAAGAGGGTTTGCCTGTGCATCTTGCAAAGAGGAGGGAAATAATGGAGAGAGGGTCATCTAGAGAACGCAATCGCGGCATCGGCATGGGTCTAAACTTTATCGTTGCCGCTTTTGTTGTCTGGAATACCGGAGGTCAGGCAGGCGTTCCACCTGATGTCGCGGGGGTGAGATCTACTGCCTCCTCGCAGGCCACCGCCCCCGCGGATCCCTGCAGAGACGAAAATAGACATGATTGGCGCCACTACCACGTCTCTGCCATCGATGTAAAGATGGTATTAAACCGCTTCGGTGACCGTGATGACGATGCCTTCATGTACGTACTCGATGAAAAAAGAAAGAAGATTGAAGACTGGCAAAACCAGCCCGGCTGCACGAGCTGGAATAAACCCGGTGAACACAAGTCCTGCGTCACGACGGGTTTGCGCGACGACCTGGTCCAGCCCCTGGTTCTGCGTGCGAACCTGGGGCAGTGCCTGGTCATCCATTTCACCAATCGTTTGGAGGTGGATAAGTTCCTCGATCCGAATAAAACCCTGGATCGGACCTCGGGGCGTAAGTGGCCCGTCGATCGTGTTGATCGCAAGCCTGACGGCCAGCCGATCAGCAAGGCCGCGCTCCAGATCAGCGGGTTGATATACTCGGTAGAAAAAGACGGTAAACCGGTCACCCGTGCTATCGATACATTTGCCGCCGAGAACGAAACGATCCTCTATAAGGTCCCGCTACCAAGCGACCCGGCTGCGGAGCGAGCCTACTATTTTCACGATGGAGGAGGCAACCGCCAGCGGGTGCCTCATGGTTTATTCGGTGTCATCGCGGCCGAACCGGCAGGATCCAAATACCTGGATCCGAAAACTGGTTATCTCTCAGACGGTACCGGTTGGGAGGCAATCATCGACGTTCTTCCAAAGCAGCGCGATTTCCGCGAGTTTGTTATCATCTACCACGAGGTCGGTGATGAAAACTACGACAGGATCGTTGATGGAACGAAATATCCAGGGCCGCAAAACCCAGACGATATCTTCTTACCGCAGCTTACCCCCAGTAGCTTTGCTCCGCTGGAACAAACTTACCGGCCGGCGGGGAGGGCGCTCAACTACCGCAGTGAACCCTTCCTCCACCGGCTGGCCATCAACGGTGATCCAAATAACAGCGATCTCACGGTATCTCCGTTCGCCCAAAAAAAGGCCCTGGCTTATAGCTCCTACACCTTCGGCGATCCGGCCACCCCGATCCCGCGTTCTTATCTCGGAGAGCCCACCAAGACCCGCCTGGTGCACGGCGGCAGCGAGGTGTTTCACGTGCATCATCTGCACGGGGGTGGCGACCGCTGGCGACGAAACCCTAGATCTGATCCCAACAACGACATCAGCTCGGGCTTGAATAAGCGCCCGCTGCAGAATGTCTTTTCCACCCATCTCGATTCCCAAACCATAGGCCCAGGCACCAGCTATAACCTCGAGCACGAATGCGGTGCCGGGGGCTGCCAGCGGGCCGCTGGCGATTTTCTTTACCACTGCCACATTGGACACCACTACATCGGCGGCATGTGGGGGCTGTGGCGCGTCTTTGATACCTGGCAGCACGATCTGGCAAAACTCCCCGATATGCCCGATCCACCGAAGGCCGTGGATTCCACTCAATTGATCGGCAAGACCTTTGAGGGAAAAACCGTGGTGCTCAAAGCCGATCCCAACGATCCGGATCAGATCAGCTTAAAAAAATGGGTTGAAGAGCAATTACCACCCCCGGGCATACCGATTGATAATGAGGATGCTACCGTCTGGTTTTGGAGTGTAGAGGATCGAAAGGGTCTACCCCTTTATTTGGGGGAACCGGAGATCACTCAAGAAGAAAAGTGGGCGAATTATGAGTCCCCTCACCCGGGGGAGCGCCTCCCCATCCGCTTTAATCCCATCAACGGCCGTTACGCTTGGCCGTTGTTCCGGCCCCATCTAGGCCAGCGGCCTCCCTTCGCGCCCAACGGACACTCCGGCGCACCTTGGCTGGGCGAGCAGGGTTCGGAGGAGCGCCGGGACGGGCTCTGCCCCGATCCGAAAGTGTGGGGTATTCCACACCAAAGGATTCGCCATTACCCAATTTCCGCGGTCCCTGTAGATATTCCCCGGATGGACATTCCCGATAACGAGGTAGGGAATATCGATAGAGATGGGAAGATATTTGTCTTGAACGAAGACATACGCGGCGAAACGCACGAAGGAAAGGTTCTTTTGCCTAAGTCAAAAAACATAGAGCCTCTGGTCGTCCGCTCCAATGTAGGCGACTGTGTGCGGATCATTTTTTCCAATAGATTGAAGGACACCTTCGATGCTGTCAGTGCAAAGTTGACCACCTTGTCGAAGGTCAACATGCACACCCATTTTGTCCAGTTCGACCCGCAAGCCTCTGATGGAGTGATTACCGGGTTCTCCTATGAACAGTCGGTGCGCCCGTATAGCACTGAGACACCGCCAGGGGCGAAACAAGGACGCCGACTCGTGGCTAATACCGCGCCCGGAGCGCAAGCGATCATTGTCGATCAGGCACATAGGTTGAGGACGAATGGTCAGGCAAGGAAAGGCGTGTGGATCGGAATCGGCCTCGGGGAAGGGGTGTTGGACACACGTAACTCCTGCTGCGCTCCAAAGCCGGGTGGCCTGGTCCCGCGTACCGAGATCCGCCGTATTGAGGACATTGCTGCCTTGAATGATGGCACCTTCAAAATAATACTGGATCGACCGCTCGACTTGCCCCACGAAGCGGGTGAGGCCGTCGGTGTGGAATTCGTGCAGTATCTCTGGTATTCGGACGTTGATACGGGCACGGTGTTCTGGCACGATCACGTGGATTTTAAATCCTGGGGCCACGGGCTTGCTTCCGCCCATGTGATCGAACCGGGATCGTCTACCTGGCACGACCCTAAGACAGGTAAACCCGTTCGCAGCGGGGCCATCGCCGATATCCGCACACCCGCGGAGTCCTCCATAGGGGCTGGACAAAAAGGCAGCTTCCGCGAGTTTGTGCTGTTTAACATTAAAGACCAATTATTTGGGGATTTTTTCGGGGAACGTAAGGCGACCATCAACCTGCGGGCCGAGCCGATCGATGCGGATCCCAACAATAGCACCCCGGAGCGCGATCGAAACGGCCCCCCCGCCTATTGGTTCTCCTCGGTCAAACACGGTGATCCTGCAACCCCCATCCCGCGGGCCTACGTCGGTGATCCCTTTGTGGTTCGTCACCTGGGGGTGCTAGACCGGGAGGGCGGGATCCGCATCACCGGGCATCGCTTTCGCCTGGAGCGTTTTGCCCCCGAGGGTAAGTTCTCCGACGGTTCCCCGATGGGGATCTCAGAGCGCTATGATCTCGTGCTCGATGGGGGTGCCGGAGGTCCCTTGGGCAAGCCCGGTGATTATCTTTACTACAACACCCTGGGCCGCGATATGTTGGGCGGAGCTTGGGGCTTGATCCGAGTCCATGACACGTGGCAGGAGGACTTAAAGCCCTTGCGCGATAGATCCCCCCCTCCGCGAGGCAACGGTTTTCCGAGCCAGACCGCGGCAAATTCGGGCGCGCGCGGAAACATCCCCGATCGGGCCGTGGACTCAGGGAACCCCTGTCCCGCGGTTGCCCCAGAAAGAGTCTATCAGATCCATCTCAGGGAGACTGAGATCTTGCAGCAAAGCCGCTTGAAAGACCTGCAAGACACGCGCGCCCGCGAAGCCTTGACCATCAAACAGGGGATCGTCTACAGCCTGCGTGGGCAGCCTGCCGATTACAGCATTGAGCCTTTAGTGCTTCGCGTCAATCACGGGGAATGCCTTAAGATCGATCTGCACAATGATCTTTGCTTGCCGCAGCAGCCGTGCACAGACCGCGATCTTAAACGCGCCAGCCTGCATGTGGGTGAACTGCTTTTCGATCCCCAAGGTTCACAGGGTGCGGCCATCGGCCTGAATCTGGATTCGACGGTAGCGCCGGGTGAGAAGCGGGTCTACCGCTACTTCGCCGATCAGGAACTGGGAACAACCATTGCCTTTAATCTCGCCAATCCGCCACAGGCAGGAAAAGGCGCGTTCGCGGCGGTGATCGTAGAGCCGAAAGGTTCGCAATACCGAGATATCGCGAATGGCAAACCGATCGAGACAGGGGTATTGGCCGATATTGTCAGCCCAACCCAAAGCTTCCGCGAGATCGTCACCCTCTTCCATGATAGTGATCCGTTCCTAGGTCAGAATTTCATGCTTTACCCCTGGGAGGCCCACTGTAGTCCCGGGGGCGCTCCCTCAGGGTGTAGCAGAGACCGCGGAAGTTTCAGGGGGATGTTCACCTCGATCAGCTATAAGCTGAATCCCTGGTGGATGCGGGAGGATCAAACAGCCCCCGCAGAGGTATACAGCGTGGATCGCCACGGCGATCCAGGTCTGGTGGTCAAGGGTACGGCAGGTTCACCCCTGATGTTCCGGGTGGCCGCACCGTGGGCAGAGCAGTTGCACACCTTTAGCCTGTCGGGTCACCGCTGGCCACTGGAGCCGGGCATGCACAATTCCGAACAGGTATTCGCCCACGGGCTCGCCCCCGGATACTCGTTTGATGTGCCTATTATCGGCGGCTTTGGCGGGGAGTATGGAAAGACCGGTGATTTTCTCTTCTTCGACGCCCGCATGCCCTTTACCCAGGCCGGTTTGTGGGGATTTATTCGCGTTGAATCGAAGTAGATGCCCTGATGACGGCTAAAGCGATAGGCCTACCAAGGCAAAGAACGGCAAGGGGACAGATGTATCGGGTAGGAGCCGTAACGATGATGGCCTGCGCGCTTGGCATGGGTGATGGCCGGTCGGAAGAAAACTGTGATGATACTCCATTGACGCAGGCCACGCCCGAGGCAATCCGATCCTGCTTAAAGTACAGCTCGCGCGAAGCCCGTTTGGCTGCGCCCTATGCGCTACCGCAGAGTGTACGGGAGGAACGGACCAAAGCGCTAAAGGCAGCGCTGGCGGCTGCCATGCCTGCAGCCCAGTTAAAGAAAACGGCTTATCCAGGCGGTGTCTATGTCTATACCACCGCGGTACCTGAGTTAAAGGAAGGAGCCCCGCGCGGCAAGATCACCTACCCGCTCTACAAAGGAACCCTCGGTGCCTCGAACGGTAAGGCGGTGCATTTTATTCTGTCTGACGCCTCCGATCGGGAGTTCGCGGAGGCATTTGGGATCACGCACGCGACTCGATTAGCGAATGTAAACGAACAGGGTATCGAGGGTGGGTCCACCCTGAGCGGAGAGGGAAAATGGGTATTCCCCCGCGATCCGGGTTGGGTCGCCCACATCGACTCAAGCGGTCAGGTACGAACAGGGAAGGAAAACCCCGACTATTCGCCCTTAAAAAGCCTCCTATGGAAGGACCGCACCGTCATCGTCAATGCTCCCTTTGTCACATGGGGTGAGGGCCCGGGCCAACAATTGATCATCGATAAAGGGGGCTGTGATCCCTTGATACGGCGGAGCCCGCCGAGTCGCCTGCGCGTCGGTGGAAGGCCCGATGCAGGCGGAGGACCCGAGGGATGTGAACGGGAAGGGCAGAAGAACCCGCTCAATCGCTACCGGGGCGGACAAGCGCTGGAGATCCGGCTACTGAACGACGACTGCCAGTCCGCCAAACCGTGGAAGCCCTGTGGTTGGGTAACCATGAAGCTGCATCAGACCGTCCACAGGGAGGACATCTATCCCTATCTGGCTGTGTTTTCTGCTAGCGAGGCGGACATCGCCGAGGAGTTGGGCGTGCCTCATACCCCAAAGCTCGCCTACGCTGGGCGCTCGCACGCGAGCCCGCCCCTCGGTTTGTCCGGGGATCCCGGAGGGAATGAGGGAGTCAGCGCTATCGTGGAATTTCATAACGGCGTGGAGACCTGGGCGGGGGGGCCGGCGGGTTTCCAAGCGGGTGTCATCAGCTATGGCGAACCGACCTGGAGCACCTACAGCCCGATCGTGCATGTCACCTGGGCCTTCTTCGACTGCGGGGGCGCGAAGCAGCTTTTCCCCAAGGATCGCAACGAATCGTTCGGGGTCCTACCGCAGGCTGGTATCGAGGGCTTCGATCCCAACCAAGCCCGGAGCTTTAACCCTTATCTCATGACCTATTGGAACATAGCCTGCCCGGAGCTGGCCGCAAGATTGGCCGGCAGATCGCAGGGTATCGTATACGTGAACCGGCTGTCAGAGCTGTGGGTCGCGGGGGATCTCGTGATCACCGAATCACCGGCGGGCTGGGTGGTGAACGCCATGCAAGGCGATTATCCGCTCCCCGACCATGCGTCCAAGATGCATCTCGTGCTCGACGCCCCGGCTCCCGTAGCCGTCATCCGACGGTGAACGCCGTGGCAGGTACCCTGATGGATAGGCGGTGGAGGGTAGGGGCCGTCCTGGTTCTGGGGCTCGAAGCCGCAGGGTTGACGGCATGGGCAGCCAGCACGATTACGCCCGGGGCATCCGTGGCTGGTTTTGGGATGCGGATCGAAGGGATTGCCTGGGTTAAAGACCATATGGAGCACAGCGACAGGTTCCCTATGCCGCCGAGCATGATGCCGGATATGCCTGCGCATGGACATGCTCGCCTGAGCATAGAGATCACCATTTACAATGAGGGAGGGGAACGACAGCTATTCCAGGCATCAGAGCTGCAACTGCGCTCCTCAGCGGGGCGCAACTGGCTGCCCTCCTCCACCACGGTAGAATCAATGGTATTGTCCACCGGACAATTCGCGCACCTATTCCTGAATTTCGATGTGCCGGCTATAAGGGAAGAGAAGCTTCAGTTGATATGGCACCGGCGTGGAACAGAACGGGCCATGATCGCAGTCCCTTCGCCAGGCGATTTCCATGGGCATCACGCGAGTGGACATCCCGATTGAAGAGACTATTTCTCACTAAACCTGGAGATATTGGCAGGCTATGGTGACCAAAAGAAACCCTAGCTTGGGGTTTTTTGCAGCGGGTTTTTGTGCCTTATTGGTTGGTTGTCCAACCTCTCTCCCCCCTGCCCCAGAGATTACGTCCGCTTCCCGCTTGCCGAATGCCAAAGTGGGCAGGCCTTATTCGGTGAGCCTAAAGGCAAGAGGCGGTGAAGGGCTATTGAGCTGGTCGGGTATACCGCCGGCCGGTTTAAAGCTGACACCAGAGTCGGGTCAGATCACGGGCTCGCCCGATCACGAAGGGAACTTTCGCTTCAAGGTGTCAGTGAAAGACAGCAGCACGCCGGCCCGATCGGACAGCGAAATCTTCGCACTTACGATAAGCCCTAATGTTCCCCTGGCGATCGCCACAACCTCGCCCCTTCCAAGCGCGGGGATAAACCAGTCCTATTCAAAGATCCTTGAAGCGATCGGCGCAGAGGGAAAACTGAGTTGGTCCTCAACTAATCTTACGGATGAGGATGACTTCACTCTAAATCAACGCACAGGCGCTATGGAAGGGACCCCGAAGAGAACCGGCACGTTTACCTTCGACGTCAAGGTCACCGACAGCGCTAACCAGTGTGCCACCAAACGCTTTGTACTTGGGATATTGGACATTCTAACCGCCTCGCCGCTGCCGGCGGCGACCGAGGGACAGGACTACGCCCCGGTTATCCTCCAAGCGGCGGGCGGAAACCCGCCGCTTAGGTGGGCGGGCGGACCCCCAGCAAACTTAACCCTGGATCCAGAAACGGGCGAGATACACGGTATACCGGTTGCGGATGGCGACATTAGCTTTGCTGTGAAGGTGACCGACAGCTCAACCCCACCGCGGTCTGTAACTAAAACCTTTCAACTAACCGTCCGGCCAAAGCAACCCGGGGGGGTCTGTACAACGCACAGCGTAACTATGGATAATTTTGAATTCACACCTAAGACTTTAACTATAAAGGCCTGTGATACGGTGAAATGGGAACATAAACAGGGCGTACCCGATGGGACCGAGCATACGGTGACCAGCGATGGCGGAGCGTTTGACAGTCGTGGGGGCAATGCTGCCGCGCGCATGTCGTTAGGGCAGGCCTTCTCCCATACTTTCGCTGCTACGGGGTCCTTCCCCTATCACTGTGTAGTCCATGGGAGCTCGGGCGGGGGTGGAATGAGCGGCACCATCAGCGTCACTCCGTAACCTCTAGGTGGTCTTTTCCTGCGGAAACGTATGTCCACTTCAGGAAATACGTGTGGTTCCCGAAAACTCGTGTGCTGGCTTGTTCTTGGCGTTCCCGCTTTTACGCTGCGAGTCGTAGGTAGTGATGTGAAGACCACTGAGATCGGGAACTTCGATGATCTTGCCCTGGTCGGGCGTCTGAACATCCCGTCCCTGGGGTGTGCCCATCTCATCGCGACATGAAACGCGAACATCATGAGTTTCTCAACGTTTTGGGTGCCAAGTACGCAGCCATACTCCATCAACAGTAGCGGTTGGTGGACCACATCAAAAGTGAATAGCAAGCAGCGATGTTTATCCGCCAGCTCTACTACCTCGTGACCCTGGCTAAGGAGCGGCATTTCGCCCGTGCCGCGGAACTCTGCAACGTTTCGCAGCCGGCGCTGTCGGCCGCTATCCAGCATCTGGAAGATGAGCTCGGGGTCGCCATCGTCCAGCGTGGGCAGCGCTTCGAAGGCTTCACCCCCGAGGGCGAGCGCCTACTTATCTGGGCACGGCGTATCGTAGATGACTGCGAGGGATTGCGCCAGGAAGCGACGGTTGCGCGTAAGCAATTAACCGGGACCTTACGCCTCGGGGCTATCCCAACCGCTCTGCCAGTTGTGCCGCTACTCACGGCGCCCTGTCTAGCGGCGCATCCCGGCATTCGACAGGTGGTGCTGTCGCTGTCCGCTGAGCAGATCATCCGTCAGCTTGATGACTTCGATCTCGATCTCGGGATCACGTACCTCGAAGACCAGCGCTTGCAAGGCTTTCGCGTGTTGCCTTTGTACCGCGAGCGCCATGTGCTGCTCGCGCGCGATGCCACCCAGCTTGGCCAACGGGCGGCCATAAGTTGGCAGGATGCTGCGGAACTGCCGCTCTGCCTCTTGACACCAAATATGCAAAACCGGCGCATCATCGATGCCGCGTTCCGGCAGGCGGGTACCTCACCTCGTGTGGCGGTCGAGACCGACTCCCTCTTCGCGCTGTATTCTCACGTGCGCTGCGCTGGGCTTTACAGCATCGTGCCGCACAGCGTCCTTCATCTCTTCGAGTTGCGCCAAGAGGTAACGGCGATCCCCTTAAGCCCCGAGCTCTCGCGCTCGATTGGCGTCATCGCACCGGAGCGTGATCCGCTTCCGCCCTTAACCTCCGCCGCTTGGGCCGTCTTAGGCGAGCTTGAACTGCAGACACGCTTCGACGCCCTGATAAGCATGATCTATTGACCCATCGATACAAACGATTGGCCTGATCGGAGCCCTCCGCTACATAATAGTGCGGATCCGGTGGTTCTACTCATGTCCCGCCGGAGGTAGTAGGTCTGATCGCAGAAGACCGATGAACCGGACGGTGCGGCCTGCTTGATCCAATCTGTTAGCGAATCAAGGGGAACAAGAAATGGCAAAAGTTGTTTGTGTGCTCTACGCCGATCCCGTTACCGGGTATCCGAAGTCCTATGCCCGCGATGAAATTCCGAAGCTCGAACACTATCCCGACGGGCAGACCTTGCCCTCCCCAAAGGGCATCGATTTCAAACCCGGCGAGCTGCTAGGCAGCGTCTCGGGCGAGCTCGGCTTGCGCAAGTTTCTCGAAGCCAATGGGCACCAGCTCGTCGTCACCTCCAGTAAGGACGGCCCGGACTCGGTGTTGGAAAAAGAGCTGCCGGACGCGGACATCGTGATCTCCCAGCCCTTCTGGCCCGCCTATATGACCGCGGCGCGTATCGCCAAAGCACCCAAGCTCAAGCTCATCGTCACCGCCGGGATCGGTTCCGACCATACCGATCTGCAAGCGGCGATCGAGCACGGGATCACGGTGGCCGAGGTCACCTATTGCAACAGCATTAGCGTCGCCGAGCACGTAGTCATGATGATCCTCTCGCTGGTGCGCAACTACATCCCGTCCTATCAGTGGGTCATCGACAAGGGTTGGAACATCGCCGACTGCGTGGCACGTTCCTATGATCTGGAAGGCATGGCGGTCGGAACCGTGGCCGCTGGGCGCATCGGGCTCGCCGTGCTGCGCCGGCTCAAGCCCTTCGATGTAAAGCTCCATTACACCGACCGGCATCGGCTCTCACCGGACATCGAGCGGGAATTGGACCTCACCTTCCATACGAACGCCGAATCGCTGGCGCGGGTTTGTGATGTGGTGACCATCAACTGCCCGCTGCACCCCGAGACCGAGCACATGTTTAACGACACGCTGATCGGCAAGATGAAGCGCGGCGCCTACATCGTCAACACCGCGCGCGGCAAGATCTGCGATCGCGACGCGATCGCCCGCGCGCTTGAGAGCGGCCAGCTTGCCGGTTACGCTGGAGACGTGTGGTTTCCGCAGCCCCCGCCCAAGGATCACCCCTGGCGCACTATGCCGCATCACGGCATGACCCCGCACATCTCCGGGACAAGCCTGTCGGCGCAGGCGCGCTACGCGGCGGGGGTGCGCGAGATCCTGGAGTGCTGGTTCGAAGGCCACCCCATCCGCAACGAATACCTCGTCGTCGACCAAGGCAAACTCGCAGGGGTAGGCGCACATTCGTACAGCGCTGGCAACGCGACGGGCGGCTCTGAGGAAGCAGCCCGGTTCAAACAAGGATAGCCCGCGCACTCTCTGTAAAAAGTTGTTTTCTAAAGCCCGGGCGCCAAGTACACATCTGTTATCTCACGAGGCCGTTAATATAGGATGTGGAGTCTCTACATTCACCATGCGCGGCACTAACCGAGTGGGGTGATATCAGCTCCTACGACCCTAAGCTTTCGCTCCACCGGACGCGCTAAAAAAGGGGCGCGTCCGGTAAGCTTATTGGGGTCATCTATTTCAGACGATGGCTCAGGAGAGCATGGGGCAAGCACGGACGCACATCGAGAGCGGACACGCCGAAAAGCAGCATCCCGATGAACAGCGTACCAGGGCTGTTCAAGTCGGAACTCAAACTCAAACGAAGATCCCCAGGATAACGCTTGAAGCCTTGAAGATGGCCGTCGCTCTCTTTCCTTCAGCCAAGCCAAGTGACTTCAAGCTGTCAAGCGTTATGGTGGCCGCGATCGCGCCTCCACCATCGAGGTCGAGAACCACTTCGGCATTCACCGCTCCGGGCGTGACTCCGGCAACTGTTCCCTTAAGCTGATTGCGGGCAGACAGATGCATGTCGTCGGTGTCGGTGGCTATGATGACCGATGACGACTTCACCAATGCGAACGCCGTCGTATTGATGCGCAAACCTAGGGATTCGGAGCTTTCCCGCGTCACGATGGCCACCAGCTTTCCACCGCCGGGAAGCGTCAGCCCCACTTCGTCATTGACGGCACCGGCGCGGATGGCGGTGACCGTTCCCATGAACTGGTTGCGGGCGCTGGTCTTCATGTTCAAGGTCCTCAGAAGGTTCATGTCGTCTCCGAGGTTGATCGCCTCATCGCTCAGCAACTGCACGAACCTGCGGTGTATGGCTTCGACCTGCGCGAATCGCTGAACAAGCTGTTTTCCTCGCTCCGTGAGGCGCGTGGAGCCTCCGCCACGACCGCCGGTACTGCGCTCGACTAAAGGCTCACCGGCCAGGTTATTCATGGTATCCACGGCTTCCCAGGCGGCTTTGTAGCTCATTCCAATCGCCTTGGCGGCCTGGGTGATAGAGCCGCGCTCGGCGACGGCGCGTAGAAGCCCGGTCCGCCCTTTGCCCCCGAGGTTGTCGCCGCCAACGGTCATCCATATGGTCCCATCCAGCTCGATGGGTCTGCTCTTCTTGCGCGTATTACCCATCGATACACGCCAGGCTTTCGTTCGGCACTGAGGCAGCCAGAGTGACGACCATCTCGGATGCTGGGGTCAGGTCGACTACACGCCCCTCTTCCAGGTGTACGACTTCTTCCGCGAAATACGACACATCGTCTTCGTCGTGGGTGATCAAGAGTACCGGAATGTCCAAGTGCTGCTGCAAGTCGCGGAGTCCATCCCGTAATCGGTGCCGCAGCGTCTTGTCGAGTGCGGCAAAGGGTTCGTCCAGCAGCAAGGCCCTAGGCTGAGTAACCAGCGCTCGTGCGAGCGCCGTGCGCTGACGTTGTCCCCCGGAGAGTTGCTCTGGGAAGTGCCTCTCGATGGGTTCAAGACCGAATGCCCCGATCCAGCGATCAACGGCTTCATTCACCATGTCGCATGGCGGATTGCGCCAGCCGAGCCTCAGCCCAAACGCAATGTTCTGTCGCACGGTCAGGTGCGGAAACAGCGCGTAGTCCTGAAAGACGTAGCCCAACCGGCGATCCTGGGCCGCAAGGTCGATCCCGGTCCCGTGGTCAAAGACCACTTCTCCGGCCAGGCTCACACGGCCACGATCCGGTCTGGCCAACCCCGCGATCATCTTGAGCGTTTGGGTTTTGCCCGCGCCAGAGGGTCCGAACAGCACTAGGCGCTGCGATGGACTCTCAAAACACACCTTGAGATCAAACCGGGTCTTCGCGTGTTCGAAACGCTTTGAAACGTCGATATCCCAAATTAACGCGCTCTCCATCAGGTGTTACTTGCGACCCGGCCGGGGATCAGCCGGCCTGCGGCGAGCAGCACCGCCAGGCAGGTAATTGAAGCGAGCAGAACCAACACGACAGCGACATCATCCTGACCCGCCTGGACCGCCTCGTAGACCGCGAGCGACAGCGTCTGGGTTTTACCCGGAATGCTGCCAGCAACCATCAGCGTGGCCCCAAACTCGCCGGTTGCCCGGGCAAAGGCCAGCAACAACCCCGCCAGGATCCCTCGCCAAGCCAGCGGCAGAGAAACCCTGAAGAACACGCCCCATTCACGCACGCCAAGCACGCGGGCGGCTTGCTCCAGCTGTGGATCGACGGATTCAAAAGCCGCCCTTGCCGATTTAAAGACGAGGGGGAAGGCCACAATGGTGGCGGCGATGACCGCACCTTGGCATGTGAAGATCAGGTTGATGCCAAACTGATCGTTAAGCCAACTGCCGAGCGGGCCTTGGCTTCCGATGAGCACGAGTAAGTAATAGCCGAAGACCGTTGGCGGCATGACCATCGGCAAGGTAAGCGCCGCATCCAGCAGATCCCGCCCCCGAAACCGTCCGCGGGCTAGTACATAGCCCACGCCGACGCCGAGCACGAGGTTCAGTGCAGTCGCCCATCCCGCGACCTTTAGCGTCAGGGCCAGTGCGATCCACGCGCCGTCCATCGACAACCCTCAAGGCTTTCCGAATCCATACTTGGCCAACACGCTCTGTGCCGTCGGCGAGCTGACGAACTCGATGAACTTCTTGGCTGCATCTGTGTTCGTGCTCGTTGCGATGGAGGCGATCGGGTACAAGATGGGAGTGGGAGTTGGCACCGCGAAGGACACCTTGACTTTATCGGGCATCAACGCCGCGTCGGTCGCGTAGACGAAGCCGGCATCGACCTCGCCGCGCGCCACGTAATCGAGTGCCTGCCGAACGTTCTGCGCGCCGATCATTTTCGGCTCGATGGCGGCCCATAGGCCGGCCTTCTCCAACGAAGCCTTGGTGTAGCGCCCAACGGGAACACTCGCAGGCAACCCGATTGCCACTCGCTTGTATGCGGGCTGCGCGAGATCACTCAGGGACTTGGGAACGGTATTGCCCTGCGCAGGCACGATCACGACCAGAGCATTGGAGACGAAGAAGCTTCGGTCGGAAGCTTTCACCTGGGCTTGGTTCATGGTCTCCTGATCGGCGCTCGCAAACACGTCCACCGGCGCGCCCTTGGCGATCTGCTGCAGCAGGGCACCGGATGCGCCGAAGTTCAGCTGCACCTTAGTGTCGGGGAGCTGTGCTTCGAACATCGGAGCCAACTCGCGAAAGGCGTTGGTGAGGCTGGCTGCGGCGGAAACCGTAAGCTCCGCAGCAGAAACGGCGCAACTCAACACCACTCCCGCGAGCGTGGCCAACATCCGAAGGCGAACTGACTTCATAGCTGACTCCCCCTTGTTCCAGACAGGCGTAGTATATCAGCCTATATAACGGTTTGTCTTCCGCTCAATGGGGTGGCGGAGATCCGCCGTACGATCTGGCTAGGTGGTGAATAAGCGCATGTGCCGCAGGATCGCCGCTTGGTGGTCGAACGTGACAGTCTCTGTGCAGCCAGCGGTCTGGTCTTTGACGCTGATGAGACAATCCGAGAAATCCGCGTTGTGGGCCTTCAACAGGACCAGCGCCGGCTACACAGTCACCAATTTATGGTGTCGAACGCAGTGCTCAAGCAGATCGCTGCACACTCCTCGGGCGATGAAGGCGGCGAGCAGCACATTGGTATCAAGGACCACCCTCACGAGACACGGTCAAATACGTCTTGGTCGGTATAGATACTCTGAGCTTACGCCTTGGAGGCCATATGTTCGCGAAGCTTCCAGTACAACCCGTACACGATGACGCGCCGTTTGGATGCGCGCTCCACTGGAGGCAATGAGTGGAGTTGTAAGGAGCGAAAGGCGAAGGAACATTCCGTTGTGGAGCAAAATGCAGTCAATTCCAATTGAGGCATGAGTCTGTGCGATCGGTTTTTGAATAGCTGATTACATAACCGATTGTTGAGTCCTGGGAAGCTTGTGGCGGATCAGCCCTATACGTTGCCGAATTGATTGGCTAGGCGGGTAACCCGATGGTCACCGCGTACAAGGCGGCCTCCTCTATACCGTCCACGTCCAGCAGATCGTTCACGTTGTCGTCGGGCGTTGAGAAACGTTGCCCGGCCGGGCAGCGGTTATTCGCCACCGTCACGAGGAGTGGTTGCGGTTCCTGCGTCGTATCGACCGGCAAACGCCTAAGGAGAAGGAACTGCACTTGATCTGCGATAACTATGCACCGTTCGTTGCAGGCCTGCTCCGGGAAGCGTACCATCCCCGTCTGGGTAGCAGACGCCCGCGAAGGCCGATGCCAGCGCCAGGCCTGGGATAGCGCGGGTCCCCTGGGGTTTTCGTCTTGCGCCTGCCTGCGCTACTTGGAAAACCGCTGCCAGCGCGCAGTAAGAAAATAGAAACTCTTACCGGGGGTGACTACGCTCGATCGGCGCGCGCACGTAGCGCGAAATAACCGATCATTTGCCGGCGCCCCCACCACCATTTGAAGTGGACTTTCCCAAGATAAATCCCTTCATCCACTTGCACGAGCTCATCGATTAGGGGGCGGATCGTGAGCGTTGGGTTGGCCGGGGAGTCATAATCTATCTTGAAGACGCTGCGGTCGGGGTCGACCTGACCCGCCGTGATCGACGTCTGAAACACAAAAGCGCGAAAGGCCTCGGGCTCATATTCGATGTAACTCCTATAGAACGGGAACAGCACGCGGAAGATCAAGCGATTACCTCGACCGAAGATGTTGTCGCCCTGGGAGTTTGCCGCCATCACATATTTGCCTTTCCACGGCATCCACAATCTTGCCAGCCCTTCAACGAATTGAGTGACTCCCGGTGCGATTTCGACCGCCACCAACTCACCGTGATAGGGTCCATCGAGCGGCGGTTGCGGCGGATGACCCGCCCGAAAAAGTTCATTGAGCGCGGCCAAGCCTTGCTGACGATCTTGCTTGTATAGCGCCTGCGCGGTACGGATACGGTCGGTTGCTGCAACCGAGCCTGTGGAATCGTTCATAACGCCCCCTCTTCTGTAGACATTGTGATAATAATTCAACGTATAGCGCGTGATTCTTCTATTCCCACGGCGGCAAATGCCCCCCTCTTCTTACCCGGCAATTCAATACCCTCACCCCCACCCTCTCTCTCGGAGGGAGAGGGAACTTTACTGTTGTTGGGTTAATAATATAGCAGTTGTGCCTGTCCCTACCCTGAGTGATCGGTCCGACGGTCCTGATTCTCGATCGTGCTTTGTGCATCTTCGATAATCACATCCGAAGCTTTCTCGCTGGTCAGGTACACGGCCGTCATATGAAACCCCCGGGTATTCTGGAAAAAACCGAGGCGTCCACGACGCGTAAACGGTGCCGTATACCCGGAATCGGCTATCGACCACGGTCATCGGGTCGCTCGCCGGCCCTATTTTACACGTGCAGGAGGCATGATGCCCCCAGGCATTATCTTTGATGAACTGGCGGATCCGCAGTACCTCCGGCAATGATACCTCGGTCCGGACCGCGGCCAATGACAGCATCACCGGCCCCGCAGGAGACGATACGCTTTCGGGCGGTGCCGGGCACGACGTCCTACGAGGCGAGGAGGGTGACGACATGCTCTTCGGGGAGGAGTGTAGGAGGAGTGTAGATAGCATATCAATGGCAAATCATATGCTCGCCTTTTGTAGCACCTGAATTGTCCGGTTTCCTGTTGAGCCTGAGGAGGGTCAACATGAACCGAGCGAGAATGCTACAAGAGGTGAGGAAGATGAGGTTTGAAGAGCTCTGTCGATCCAGTCAAGCCATTAGCGTTTAACCGTTTCAACACCGTGTCCAAGCTACACCGGTCAAAGACGGAATTCCTTCACACACCGGCCAGAGCTGCAGAGTTCCGGACAACGCCATTCGGAAAACGTCAGCGTCGGATTGCGTGCTCGGCCCTAGAACCGGAAAAACTCTATGATATGACTGGATTGTCGTAATGGCGCCGCGGTTTGCGATTGTGGTAACCGATCGCCACTACTTGCAAGATGGTAGCGGGTTGCCTTTATCAAAGTTGTCGATCGAGGCGAGCTTTGATGCTGCCTCGGTGATAAACTCAAATTCTTCTTACGGCCGTTTCGAAACGCGATTCGCCGGTTACAACGGCTTTTGATCCTGCCAGAGGTCCGAAGATGAAGTTTGCTGTTATTACCTTGCCGTACAGTGTGGATGGGTGGGATAAGGGTACCGAGGCGGGGCCCGTAGCGCTGTTGCAGGCGGGGCTCATAGGCTGGCTGCAGGAACAAGGGCACGAGGTGGCCGGTCCGTACCACGTCGAATTAACACCCAAAGAACAGGCGGCCTATGGTGCCTGGAACAAGATCGGCTTTGCCAATGCGCACCTTGCCCGACTGATCTCGGAAGCAACACAGGCACAGGCTTTTCCACTGGTTTTGGAAAGCAATTGTTACGGCGCCATCGGCGCCCTAGCCGGGCTTCAAATGTCTGTCAACCCAGCCTCTCCGCGCCTCGGCATGATCTGGATAGATGCCCACGGAGATTGCAACACACCGGAAACGACACTGAGCGGCATGCTCAGCGGGATGCCCGTCGCGATCGCTATAGGACTATGTCTGCACCGACTTCGCAAACAGGCGGGGCTTGATCCCCCGATCGATCCGCGTGACGTAGTGATGGTTGGGGTGCGGGCCAACGATCCCCTGGAGCAGGAGTTGATCGATCAGCTCGGCATCGAAATGGTGCCGGCGGCCGATGTCAAAGGGGATTGCCGCCAGTTTTGCGCTGCGATGAGCCGCCTGAGCAGCACCGTCGATCGGATCTATATCCACTTTGATGTCGATGCGCTTGATGAATCGGAGGTGGCGTCCATGTGGCTGTCGGAACCGAACGGTCCAATGAGGGCAGAATTAGCCGTCGCGTTGGAGGTCATCATGGCCTATCCCAAAGTTGCCGCGTTTGGGATCGCGGACATTAACCCGGACGAGGATGTGGAAGGGAAGATGGTTCAATCGGCCCTGGCCGTCATTAAAGGTGGTGTTGCGGGCGTTGCCGGGTAACCAACGGTCTTCCCTCAGTGATCTTTTGTTCCAATCGAGACGTTGATCGAAATCGTACCGAGGTGATGTTTCCAAACCGGCTAAAGCGTCAGCAGTGTATTGCGGAGCTTTTTGACTGTGGGATCGATGGAATCGAAAGACGGACATGAATCGAGGAGTCCTTTGGAGATGTCTCCAGAGGAAATGCGAAGCCTTGGGTACCGCGTTGTCGAGATGATAATCGAACATTTTGAGCAACTCCGAGACAAGCCCGTCACGCGGGTCAGCGACAGGCAGCGACTAGAACAGCGGCTACGGGAACCGCTCCCCGAAAAGGGGAAGGCGATAGGCACGCTTCTGGATCAATTGCAGCACGATGTTTTTGGCAACATCATGCACATGGATCATCCGCGCTTCTTCGCCTACGTTCCGGGACCGACCAATTTTGTGAGCGTCATGGCGGATGCGCTGG
>JBOIEE010000335.1:0-3005 GCA_050740975.1 Gammaproteobacteria bacterium
TGCTTCCGAGATCCCGGGCGCCACCATCGCCAGCGTGGCTTGGTGGACATTCCCCAAGGCTTGAAAAGAATTCATGATCCCCCACACGGTACCGAACAAACCGATATACGGGCTCACGGAGCCCACCGTTGCCAAAAAAGGGAGGTTGCTTTCCAGATCTTCCACCTCGCGGTTCAATGCCACCCGCATGGAGCGCTGCGCCCCTTCCAAGATCGCCCGCGGATCGATGCCGCTGCGCTTGCTTAAGCGCGCGAATTCTTTGAACCCCGCCTCGAAGATACTCTCCATGCCGTTGGGCTGTTGACCCCGATCGACGATGCGCGTGTACAGGGTGGTCAGATCCTCCGAGCTCCAGAAACGATCCTCGAAGGCCTGAGACGCTTTTTGCGCTTGCTTCAACAACGAGCGTTTAGAGAAGATCAGTACCCAAGAGACCAGGGATGCCAGCAACAACACCAGCATCACGAATTTGACCAGCAGGCTCGCGCCGAGCACCAGATTGGCTAAGCCCAGATCAACCTGCATGGCTATATACGACGACGCCGGCGCCTGTAGCCTCGTGGTAGACCCGCACCGGCCAGGTAAAATCCCTCATGGCTCGCGCGAGGCGGCGGGCATGAAGCCATCGAATAGGTCGGGCTCTCGCAGCAAAGTGGCGGGTGGCATGAGGCCGAAGTACGTCCATGCACCGCGGGTCGCCATCCTCCCACGCGGTGTGCGCATCAGGAATCCTTGCTGGATCAAAAAAGGCTCCAGAACATCTTCTATGGTGCCCCGTTCTTCCCCAATCGCCGCCGCTAAGTTATCGACCCCGACCGGCCCGCCATCGAATTTTTGCAGGATGGTCAATAACAGCTTGCGGTCCAAGAGGTCAAACCCATTGTCATCGACATCAAGCAGATGTAGTGCCTGGGCCGCCGTAGGCGCGTCTATGTTGCCATCGCCGCGCACCTCAGCATAGTCGCGTACGCGGCGCAGGAGGCGGTTGGCGACGCGGGGCGTTGCCCGCGAACGCCGGGCGATCTCCTCCGCCCCTTTCGCATCTAGAGCAACACCGAGAATGCCGGCGGAACGTGTCACGATGATCGCCAACTCCTCGCTGCTGTAGAACTCTAAGCGCTGGACGATACCGAAGCGATCCCGCAACGGCGAAGTCAAAAGCCCCGCCCGGGTCGTTGCCCCAATCAGGGTAAACGGCGGCAGCTCCAGTTTTATCGCCCGAGCGGCCGGGCCTTCACCGATCATGATATCGAGCTGGAAGTCTTCCAGCGCTGGGTACAACACCTCTTCAACCACCGGACTGAGGCGATGGATCTCATCGATGAACAGACAATCGCGGGGTTCCAGATTGGTCAGTAACGCCGCGAGATCGCCGGGTCGTTCCAAAACCGGACCGGACGTTTGACGCAGGTTTACGCCCATCTCGTTGGCAATGATGTGCGCCAAAGTGGTCTTGCCGAGTCCCGGTGGCCCGAACACCAGCACGTGATCCAGTGCCTCGGCGCGATTGCGTGCGGCGCGGATAAACACGTCCATCTGGGCATGCATAGCCGGCTGACCGACGAAGTCGCTCAGACGCTTAGGGCGTATGCTGAGCTCGACCGCCGCATCGTCCGGAGTCGCGCGAGCAAGAATGGCTGGATTGTGATCCTCCGTCACGGTCGCTGTCGCGGTTTTCCCGGCGAAGCAAATAATCCTGTGCTCATGTGCTTGCCTCGTGCTCCATAAATACAACCAATTATACGCAATTGTTAAAATAAGCCCTATGAAACGTTCAACCAGCGCGATAAAGTTAGCAACCCCCGGGCGGTCCCTCGACCTCTGGCCGATCTGGCGCGGCGGATCGCTTGTCGTCGAACGGCGCCATTAAGCCTTTGTGAGTGACCTCGTTCGCAGAAAGTGTGACTATGAAGAAGCTTTTTAATCCGGCCATCTGGTTAATGAATCGCCTTAGCTACCGGCGGAAGTTTGGCCTGATTAGCCTGCTCTTTGTCGCACCGCTGACGCTGGTCCTGATCTTGTTCATTTTCTCAGCCAATGACCGGATAGCGTTTTCCCAGAAAGAGATCGATGGCGATGCCTATCTGCGGCCGCTCCGGCACCTGTTAGAGCACACCTTGCACCACAAATTGCTGGCCTATGACTACCTCAGCGGCAACACCGCGCTCAAACACGACATGCTAGCCGATCAGGCCCAAATGGATGAGGATCTCGAGCGACTTGGGGAGATCAACCGGGAGCTTGGGGCGGCCCTGAATGCAAGCGAGCGATTCAGCGCGCTGCAAACCAGTTGGCGGAACCTAATAGCGGACGTTAGTAGGGATCTTGGGGCGAAGGCGAGCGTCGATCGCCACGACCGGTTCATTGCGGACATTCGGGCGCTGATTGCCTTGGTCGGCGATAACTCGAATCTTATCCTCGACCCCGATCTCGATAGCTATTACCTGATGGATGCGGTGCTGCTCAAGCTGCCCGAATATCAAGTCCTAGTGGCGCAGACCGCATTCCTGGGTGAGCACGGTATTACTAGGCAACAGAGTCTCTCGGCTGAGGAAAGTTCTCGGCTCGTCGCTCGGCTCGTCGAGTTGGGCGGTCTGGTACAGACCTATCTCAAGGGGACCGAAAACGGCCTGGAGCTCGCCTTCCGTAACAATCCAGCGCGAAATCTAAGGCCGAGCTTAGAACAGCCTCGGCGGGAATTTATCACCGTGACGGGCGCACGTTTCGACACACTCCATCGAGAGCTCATCCGGCAACTTGCCGATACCTATCGGATATATTTAGGGGGCACAGCCCAGAGGATAACTATTCAGCCACAAACATACCGTGCCGCAGCCGCCGCCACGCTGGCCGGAAGCTTTGATTTATGGGATCGTACCATCGATGAATTGGACGCTCTGTTGCAGGCCCGCATTGACCGCTTTGCCCGAACTAAATACCTGGTTGAAATCGCCACTGCGCTGGGCTTGCTGTTAGCGGCTTATCTATGGACCGGGTTTTATCTG
>JBOIEE010000336.1:0-3153 GCA_050740975.1 Gammaproteobacteria bacterium
GTGGGATTCAATCTTTCTCCCCTGTTATGGAAGAAAATCCAACGCGGTCTTTCTGCGGGACGGGTGCAGAGCCCTGCCCTGCGCATGGTGGTCGAGCGCGAAGAGGAGATCGAGTCGTTTCAGCGCCAAGAGTATTGGACCATCGAAGCGGATTTAGCCCACCAGAACGCGGCATTCTGGGCCAAGCTCATAGAATACCAGGGCGAAAAGCTTAAACACTTTTCTATCGTGGAGGGGAAGCACGCGCAGCGTGTGCGCGATGATTTGCTCGCGAAGGCAGAGGGTAAGCTCTCGATTTCGCGGGTGGAGAAAAAGCAGCGCAAACGCAATCCAGCGCCGCCTTTTATGACCTCGACGTTACAGCAGGAAGCGGTGCGCAAGCTCGGCTTCACGGCGCAGAGGGCCATGCGGGTAGCACAACAATTGTATGAGGGAATCGATGTTGGTGACGGCTCGGTCGGGTTGATTACGTATATGAGAACGGACTCGTTAAATCTTGCTGAGGAGGTGATAAGCGGGATCCGGGAGTTCATTTCCCAGCGCTACGGTGCGGATCAGCTGCCTGCCCAAGCGCGCCGCTTTAAAACCACCGCGAAAAACGCTCAAGAGGCGCATGAGGCGATCCGTCCGACCGAGGTCAGTCGGGCGCCGGAGAGTCTCAAAAGGCATTTGAGCGAGGAGCAGTTAAGGCTCTACACCCTAATTTGGAGGCGAACCGTAGCCTGTCAGATGAAGCAAGCTACGATTGAGATGGTTGGCGTAGACCTGCGCTGCGGTGACGCGGGTGTCTTTCGCGCCAACGGTTCTACGGTCGCAGACCCAGGCTTCATGCAGGTTTACCAGGAAAGCGCGGAAGGGGCGAAGGAAAAAGAGCAGGCCCTGCCGTCTTTGCGTACTGGTGAAGCGGTTATTCTCAACAGCATACGGGCAGACCAGCACTTTACCGAGCCTCCTGCGCGATATTCCGAGGCCAGCCTTATCAAGTCTCTTGAGGAATACGGCATCGGCCGGCCCTCGACGTACGCTTCGATCATAGCCACACTATTACAGCGCGAGTACGTGGAAATGGACAGTAAACGATTCGTGCCGACGGATATAGGCCGCATCGTTAATAAGTTTCTCACGGAGCATTTCGAGACCTATGTCGATTACGATTTCACCGCTCGCTTGGAAGACAAGCTGGATGCTATTTCTCGGGGCGAAAAGGAATGGGTACCTATCACCAGTGATTTTTGGGGGCCGTTCAGCCAGCAGGTTAAAGATAAAGAGATGAATGTCTCGCGCAAGGAAGCCCTGCAAGCACGGGAGCTCGGGGTCGACCCCGACACAGGTCAGCCAGTGTCCGCGCGTATGGGGCGTTTCGGTCCCTATATCCAGATCGGGGCGAGCGGTAGCGAGGCCAAGCCTCGTTTTGTGTCCATGCCATCAAAATATCGGCTGGACACGATTAGCCTCGATGAAGCCCTAAAGTTGTGCCGGCTACCGAGGGCGCTCGGAACTACACCGCAAGGTGAAGCGATCACGGTGAATATCGGGCGTTATGGCCCCTATATCCGATACGGTGACAGGTTCGTGTCCCTGGGCAAGGACGATGACTGTGACAGCATTACCTTGGAACGAGCGCAGGAGCTCATCCACTTAAGGCAACAAGCGGAACTATCGCGCGAGATCAAATCGTTCGATCAAGCCAATATACGCATTCTTAAAGGCCGTTTTGGCCCTTACGTCACCGACGGAAAGAAGAACGCTAAAATCCCCAAAGACCGCACCCCGGAAGATCTCACGCTGGAGGAATCTCAGCGCCTCTTGGTAGAGGCCGCCTCCGCGGCGCGCGGGGCTCGCAAGCGCACTCGCCGCGCGGGTTGAGAGGGATCTTTCCATGAAGCCTTTTGTAGCGATACTCATGGGGTCGGACTCCGACCTGCCTGCGATGGAGGATGCGATGGCCGTATTGAATCGTTTGGGCGTTAACTATGAAGCGCGGATCCGCTCTGCGCATCGTACCCCGGCGGCCACCCACGAGTACGTGCGGGAGGCCGAAGCTCGTGGTTGCGCCGTGTTCATCGCCGCGGCGGGAATGGCGGCCCATCTAGCGGGAGTGGTGGCCTCATTGACCGTAAAACCGGTAATTGGTGTTCCTATGCAAGGAGGGGCCTTAAATGGTATCGACGCGCTCTTGTCCACGGCGCAGATGCCGGGAGGCATACCGGTGGCTTGCACCGCCATTGGGAAAGCGGGGGCAAAAAACGCCGCGTATCTGGCGGCCCAGATCCTGGCTTTGCAAGATCTCAATTTGCATCAGTCCTTAGAATCCGAACGCAAAGCCGGCGTGCGCGATATTTTGGCCAAGGATGAGGCCCTGATCGCAAAGCTTGGGGCTTGAACGACTGGCACATCCGGCTCGCCGCACGCGCGGTGGCGCAGGGGAAAGTCATCGCTTATCCCACTGAAGCAGTATTTGGGCTCGGTTGCGATCCCCTGAATGTAACGGCGGTCGAGACTATTTTAGCCCTCAAGCGGCGGCGGGTCGCCAAGGGGCTCATCGTTATTGCCGCGCAGCCCTGCCAGATCAGTGGATTGGTTTGGTTTCCTAGTCAGGAAGTCCAGCGCCGTGTCCTTGCCTCCTGGCCTGGACCCATCACCTGGGTATTGCCAGCCTGCCGAGGCGTACCGGCGGTGTTACGCGGTGCGCATCAAAGCTTGGCAGTGCGGGTTACGGCCCACCCCATCGCCAGCGCGATTTGCCGCCGGGCAGGCGCTTTAGTGTCAACCAGCGCGAACCCGGCGGGTTGTGATCCGGCTCGCAGTCCTGCCAGGGTACGCAGCTACTTTAGAGACGCCGTCGATTACGTTTGCCCGGGTCGATTGGGACCGCAGCGCGTGCCATCAGAGATCCGAGATGGAATAAGTGGCGCGTGCCTGCGCCCCGGGCGGTGTTTCTAATGGCGACGCGGTGGTTTTATCACGTTTTTGAGCCCTTGTTGACAGCATGCCATATATCTTTGAAAATAGCCGGCTCTCATTTTGGAGGGGTACCCAAGCGGTCAACGGGAGCAGACTGTAAATCTGCCGGCGCAGCCTTCGTAGGTTCGAATCCTACCCCCTCCATCAGGGAGTGGGGAAGCGGAGCCTGAAGGTAAAGGGCTGCTAGCG
>JBOIEE010000337.1:0-5684 GCA_050740975.1 Gammaproteobacteria bacterium
CCCTATCGCTCTGACCTTTGCCGCGCTGTATGCCGCCTCGGTCCAGCTCGGGTTTAATCAGGCCACCTTGTGGTTGCCGCTTGCGATTCCGCTCTTGGTGCAACTGCCGCTCGCACTGTTCGTCGGCCTGCTCGGCCAATATCTGTTAGAACGGCGTCAAAAGAAGCACGCTACGCGCGCTATTAGCTATTACCTGCCGGAGAGGATGGCGAGAGATCTGGCAGAAAATCTGGATCCGAGTGCGGTCAACAAGATCGTGTATAGCACCTGCTTCGCATCCGACATGGCGGGATTTTCTACCATCGCAGAAACCATGGCGCCAAAAGAGTTAGCTCTGTTTTTAAACGACTATTTTGAGACCATCGCAGAACCCCTGAAACGCCACAAGGTCGATGTCACCGAGTTTCGGGCCGACGGCATCATGTGCGCTTGGACCGCCGAGCGCGCCGAGGTGTCGGTGCGGCGCAAAGCGATCCGCGCGGCTCTGGAGGCCGTCGATGCCGTTGCTGGTTTCAAGGAGCGGCATGCCTTAGCGCGTTCTCCCGTGCGCATAGGTCTTGAGGCCGGTACGGTGTACGTGGGGCACGCGGGCGGCGGTGGACATTTCGTATACAGCATCGTCGGGGACTGCGCCAATACCGCCGCGCGCGTCGAGGGGCTGAACAAGCATCTAGGAACTCATCTATTGGCCACGCAATCCGTGGTAGACGGCATAGACAAGCTGCTGCTGAGACCCTTGGGCGATTTTCGCTTGGTGGGTAAATCAGAGACCATACCCATCGTCGAGATCCTGACCACGACCAATGGAGCACAAGCGCTTCTTTGCGAGCGCTTTTCCGAGGCTATCGAGGTCCTCAAGACGGGACATTGGGTAAAAGCGGCAGAATTCTTCGAGGCCATCCTGCGGGACTACCCGGATGATGGCCCGGCTCGTTTCCACCTCGCCCGCTGCCGGAGCTACCAAAGCGGATCCCTTGCTCCCGACTCGCCCCATGTGGTTACTATGGACGCTAAGTGAGGAGCGCGGGCGACTCATCCGCATGTGCCTTGTGAGGCGTCATACCTTAAGCAGGTAACTTTCTGAATAAGCGAGTCACACGGTTGCGAATAAGTCACCGTATGGCGTGAGGCGCACCCGGCTCAACTCCGGAGTGACTTTATCTCCAAGGTCGCCTGCCATCCCGCCCCCGACGCCACTTTTTGCCGGCAAACCCATCCACGCACCTGAGTAATCATACATCTCGCAAGAGCTCATGACGCGTCGGTTAATCGAAGTGCCCGGATATGGGGATATCGAGCTGAGCGTGAGCACGCTCAGCTCTCATCAACAAGCGACCTCCCTATTCTCACTTGGCTACGCTGTGACGAATTTGTCGATGGGCGTTGTCTTAAAGACTCTTGATTGCCTCGTCTCTGGTGTCGTAGATGGATAGAATGGACGTAAAACCGGCGATCTCAAAAAATGGATTACGGTAACGCATCCCATCCCTTGGCGCCAGTCCGTATCAGCTGGGCTCGGCTGCTCAAACGGGTGTTCGCGATCACTTGATTGACAACTCACGCGTGCAGCTGTACCTTTTTGTGCAAACAAACAAGGCGTTTATTCTCCTTATACGCGGACCTCGGCGGCTGCGGGATCATCTGGTGCAAACCATGTTGAATCACGTTTCGTATCAGCACCTCGATTGGAATGTTAGTTACGTTGGTTAAGCGCGTGCGCGTTCGATTGCGCCGGTATGGTCCGAGACAGGAGAGGGATTAATCATGCAGATCAATACTCGCGAGTCCTATGAGGTGTTGGTCGTGGATATCGAGGGCAGGTTGGATACGAATACGTCGGGCTATGGCTATGACGAGATGGTGCGTATTGCCAAAAGCGGGAACAAGAAGATCGTGGTCAACCTTAAGGACCTGGAGTACGTCAGCAGCGCGGGGCTGCGGGTGCTACTCACCGCTGCGAAGTTAGTGCAGGCTTCGGGTGGACAGATCAAGTTCTGTCAGCCGAGCGACCTGGTGAAACAGGCGCTCGAAATATCCGGTTTTAACAGTTTGCTCAAGGTATACGCCAGCGAGGGCGAGGCTATTAAGTCGTTTTGAAAGGCGCTCTGTTCCCCGGCGCAGGCGCGGCCGGTCGCTTGGGGCTCGCGGTGGAGGGGTCTTGCGTAAGGTCCATGTTTAAGCCTCTATCACCTTCTTCATCATAATCAGCCGATTTCGCCCGTCCTGCCTTCGATATTCCAATCGATCCATTAGGTTCCGGACCAAGTGGATCCCCAATCCCCCTACAGGCCGCTCTTCCAGCGGCTTTTGCATATCTGGCTCCAGAGTCTCCAGAGGGTTGAAAGGTCGACCATCATCCTCCACCTCCACTGTCAATTCTCCTTGTTCCATTAGGAGGCAAACAATGATTTTGTGCACCCCGCGATCATCGTAGGCATACGCGATCACATTGCTCACAATTTCCTCTAAGGCCACGGTCGTATGAAATAAGACCTCTGAGCTTAAGTGGTGCCGCTGACCAAATTCAGCCACGATCTGAGCTAACTTTTCAAGTTCGGAGAGTTCGCTTTTAAGCGCTACCGATATCTTGTTTCCCGTACTATATTCGATGCCGCGCGCGCCTAGGTATCGGAGAGCCAAGAGCGTTATGTCGTCTGACTGAGGAACGCCGGCAGAAAAATCCCCGACTTCAGCAACAGCGCCCTGAATGATCTGCGTTGGGGAGAAGCCCTTAACCCTTTCCAAGAAATGCTCCAAGCGGTGTTGTGAGAATAGGTTCCCAGCACCATCCATGGCTTCGGTCACCCCGTCGGTGTAGAGAAACAGCCCGCTTCCGGGCTTCAGGACAATCCCCCGCGCGTGATACCTGGCCTCCTCCATGACTCCCAGCGCTATACCCCCGGTTTTTTCCAAAGGCTTGATCCCATTAGGGCAAATAAGATAAGGAAGATTATGGCCCGCGTTGCTGTATTCCAGCCGCCCGGTGCGAACATCTAAAACGGCACAAAAAACGGTCACAAACGTACACGATTCATTGTCCCGGCAGCTCTCCTGGTTCAACCGGAATAAGATCCCGTCAGGACTGCTCACTATGCCGGCCGAGGCTTTAAAGAGCGTCTTGGTTACGGCCATAGACAAAGCGGCCGGTACCCCTTTTCCCGAAACATCCCCAATCGCCAAGCAGAGATGGTTCTCGTCGATAAAGAAAAAGTCATAGAAGTCTCCTCCCACCTCTGTGGCCGGGACGATGGTGGCGTAAATGTCAAACTCGCATCGGTTCGGAAAGGGGGGGAAAACCTTAGGTACCATGCTCATCTGGATGTCATGGGCGATTTTTAACTCGCTTTCGATCCTCCCCTTCGCCGCCGTCGTCTCTTTGAGATTATTGATAGATTCCTTGAGCTGCCGGGTCATTTCGTTAAAGGATGCGGCCAAGATCCCAATTTCGTTTTTTGCGGGAATGATGATCCGCTGCGTTAAATCACCGCCGGCGATCGACCTTGTTATTTCGGTTAATCGGACAATGGGATAAGAAAATGACCTTGCAACAAAAACGGCAACTAGCACAACCAGTAGCAGCGTTAACGTTCCGATTATGGAAGATAATATTCTCAGGCGTGCAATCGGGGCAAAGGCCTCTTCGGTGTCTATTTTTACCACCATACCCCAGCGCAAATAGGGCAGGTATCTCCAGATCGCGAGCACTTCCTTTCCCCGGTAATCCGTTAAGATTCCCGAGCCCTTTCTTCCTTGGACCGCTTCCTGAACATCCACTGCCCATTTACCCCCAATCGGCACTGTTCTACTGAAAGCCGCATCGGGATCATGCCTGATGGGGGTTATGAAGACAGCTTTATCACCCACCTTTGACGCCACAACCATTTCGCCTGTCCCGCCTAAGCCTGTGTAATCGTTCACTAACTTATAAACCTCTTCATTATTCATCTCCACCGCCGCAATTCCGACTAGGAATTCGTTCTTAAAAAGCGGCGTAGCAATGAATGCGACCGGTTTATCCGCTGCCTCATAGTAGGCAAAATCAGACAGTTCGGTCGCCATGGACATAAGCGATCTTTGAAAAACTTTCGTCAGCTCGGAGTCCCGATACGGACCCCGCCTCAAATTAATGCCGAAGATTCTTCCCCGCTTGGTGGAAAAAGCTATATTCCCTTCCAAAGCGATCAGGTAGAGGTCCTCATATCCTGACGCTTCCTGGTAGTAGGCGGCAAAAGGTCCAAATTCCCGTTCTACATCCGCGTATTGAACCGAATTGGACCCTTTCGCATGAAACACAAGCTTTTCCATGGCATCGCCCATGGCGGTGCTATGGGCTAGGGCGGTGATGCTCCGTTCTCTTTCTCGAAGATAGGTCTCGATCTGATTCGATTGTCTTTGCCCGATGGCGACCAAGCTATTGGTCACCTCTTTTATGAGGCTCTTTTCGGAGCTGCGATAGGTCATGTAGGTCACAAGCGCTAGAGGCAATAGAGCTACCAACAAAAACCAGACGGACAACTGTGTGGCTATGCTGTTCTTTTCAAATGTCCCCATTATCTACGTCCTGGATTGGCCCAATGTCCACCCCAACCTTCATACAGATGTTGAAGAAACGTTTGCCACTCGGACCTCGGGCGAAAGATAGGATACGGTACAGGACGGACAGGTTTGTCAGAAGTCCATACGATCTCAAATTGCCCGTCCACCCTGATTTTTCCGATCCGCACGGTTTTCCAGGTGTGCTGGTTCTCCGCATCTATGTACACAATCCCTTCTGGGGCATTAAAGCTCTGGTTCTTGATCGCTTGGCGCACGGCATGCACATTGGCCGATCCAACATCTCTTACCGCTTGAGCCCAGAGGTGAACCCCAAAATAGCCCGCTTCCATAGGATCATCGGTGACTCGCTGCTGACCGTATTTACTCTTAAAGCTTTTTACAAAGGCGGCATTGGTATCTCCTACGATGCTCTGGAAATAGTTCCAAGTGGCATAATCACCGGCCATCTCAGCGGCACCCAGTATGCGGAGCTCGTCTTCAGCGATGCTGAACGACATGGTCGGGATCTCCTTCGGTGTGATACCGGCGGTACGCAGTTCCTTAAAGAAGGCAATGTTCGTATCGCCGTTAATTGTGTTGAGAATAACATCGGGCCGGGCCTGAGCGATTTTTCGTACCACCCCCTTGACGTCACTGCTTCCAAGGAGGATATACTCCTCTCCGAGCACTTTCCCTTTCAAGGCGGCAATGTGATCTTTGATAATGGCATTTGCGGTGCGGGGAAAGACATAATCGGAACCAATGAGGAAGAATTTCCTGCCTAGGTGATCAAAACACCACTTAACGGCAGGGATCAGTTGTTGGTTTGCTGCGGCGCCGGTATAGACGATGTTGGGCGATTGCTCCAACCCTTCATACTGTACCGGATAGAAGAGGAGATGGTTGTATTTTTCCGCAACTGGCTTTACGGTCTTACGACAGGCGGAGGTCCAGCAGCCAAAAAGCACGCTGACTTGTTCCACGGTGATAAGTCTTTCTGCCTCCCGAGCAAATGTCGGCCAGTCGGAACGGCCGTCCACCACCATGGGCTTGATTTCCCTTCCCAGCAGTCCCCCTTGTTGATTGATTTCTTCAATGGCCATCACCGTGGCTTCGGCCACGGAGGTTTCGCTGATCGCCATCGTCCC
>JBOIEE010000338.1:0-4147 GCA_050740975.1 Gammaproteobacteria bacterium
GTATTGGTGTCCAGCAGGTACATTAAAGAGGTTCTCGGAGCGAGTCCTGCCCCAGTCCCTGCCGCAGATCCTCGGCCTCCGGAATATCGGGCCAAGCCCCCGCGAGGGTCGCGAGCAGCGGAGGCCATTCGTCGGAAACCCGCTCGCGAATCACTTTCGCCACCCACTTGCTCTGGGACAAGCCCGATACCTTGGCGACTGCCTTGAGCTTGCGCGCCGTGTCTTGATCCAGATATAGATTGAGCTGCGGCATGGATATCCACCTCGAGCGAATAACGCCCTTTCACGTATATGAGCAAGTATAAGTACCGCGGCCCGCGCTCGCAACAGTGCCTGGCGAACAAAGCATGGTGAGTAGGAGTCGTCGGTGGAGAGGGGGGTCAACCACCCGGCATCGATACGCGGGACACCCTCGTTCGTGTGCGCGCCATGCCTGACCGGATTGTCGGCCCGGCAAAATGTAGGTGGCCGTGCGCACCCTGGAAGCGCCATCGGATGTCCGGCCGCTGTTCTGTCTGCGCGGGACGCACACTACGCGCGTTGGTTGAACCGCAGCCGGAAGCAGGGATCGAGAACCATGCGGCTCAAAAGGAAAGCCCCTCGCGAGGAGGGGCTTTGAATTTAAAGATTCCCGGATTCCGCTTCGCTTCGTCCGGGCTACGCTGGCTTTGCAGTTGTGTGGCACGGTTGAAGAAGCGCTCAGCTTTCGCCATGTTGCCATGCCTAATTACCAGCGGCGTTAGCGTTGACTGACCTTGCCCGCATCGTTTTACACCCAGGGATCGATGGACAAGATCTTGACCACCTCGCCGGTCTTGCGGTCGATGATGGCGGTGAGGTCCTTCTTGCGGGCGCGCACGGGGAGGAAGCCAAGGTCATTCGCGTGCTCGGCGAACTCCTTCTTCAACGCCGCGAGTTGCGGTTCAGCTTCCGCGCGCTTCTGCTCGAGGGCGTCCAGAGGGCGGGAGCGCGCGATCGCCTGAGCCGTCTGTTCTTTATACGGCACGTAATATTGCGGGAAGTTCGGCAAATCGTAGCCCGCACCCACGGCGGAGAACAGGATCCGCTCGCGTTCCTTGGGATCGGCGGGCAGCACCGCGGCGACGATCCGGGGTCCGTTAAGCGGTAAGGATCGATATTCGGGGCGCGACACTTTCTTGCGTTCCGCTGGTTCGAGTTCGTTGGCGGCCACCACATCGAAGCGATCGACGTTGAATACGACGTAGACGGGGCGCGCTTCGTAGACGACATAGATGCCGTAGACGAGGGCGCCGAGTTGCAACAGCGCCACGACGCTCAAATCGAAGCGCAGGCTTTTTTTTGCGGGATTATAAATGATCAGCGTGATGAGAGGACCGATCACGACATCGACGCCGATGATGGTCATGGAAAGTTTACTACCGCCCACGGCTTCGAAATAAGGCGATGGGTACCAGACGAACAGCATCCAAGCGAGGACCGATAGCGCGATGAGCGCGCAGATGGAGAGATGGATGGCGGATGCCTTCCAGCGGGTCAGGGGTTTAGCCATGAAAGGAGTGGCTGGTTCTGAGATCCCCGAAGTCAATAGGCGTTGAGACATTTTGCTTGACCCTCTATAAAAACGCTGGCGCGGCTTCGATTGTAGCGCTTCTAAAAGAAAAGCCCCTCGCGGGGAGGGGCTTCTGCTCTTTGACGAGCGTTAGATGACGCTTGGGTTACACGGCACCGCGGCACTGTGCGGGAGCGTATCTACCGAGAACGCTTCCCAGAGTTCCAAGTGGGAATGTGGACCCAGCCGACTTGCAATGCCAATCGATTTCACCAGCCAGACCAGGTGCTAGAACTGCCGCGGGAGATCCAATCGTCGGCACTAAATACATCAGGAACCCAGCGGTTAGTTGCGGGATCCCGGTAGCGGTAGTATCGTACGTGATCGTGAGTTCGCCGTTTGCCCCGTTTATCGCAATATTGCTAACGAATTTCGTCGGCGCGAACGTATAACCCGCTAGGGCTGATACCAGATTACCATCAGACAACCAACCCTCTGCCACCGCAACTTTAGCCGCCGCGGCGAGATTAAGTCCTTCGGTAACCTTTGTACGAACGGTGTAATCCTGATAGGCCGGGATGGCGATGGCCGCCAAAATACCGATGATCGCGACTACGATCATCAATTCGATCAAGGTAAAACCTTGTTGGATGCGTTTCATGGTAAAAAACTCCTAAAGTTGCATGGACAAAAGTTTCAGCACTCGCCGCCCTCGATTAGATAGGCGGC
This sequence comes from Gammaproteobacteria bacterium, assembly GCA_050740975.1. GTDB lineage: Bacteria > Pseudomonadota > Gammaproteobacteria > JBOHHR01 > JBOHHR01 > JBOHHR01. Next base: position 2,261 of record JBOIEE010000338.1, read on the forward strand.
GCAGCGTGTTATCCCTTACCGTGGTGGGAGCAGGGACTGAGACCGGTAGAGCATGGCGTGTGCCAGCTTCCCTTACCATCGGTCGCATGGCGCTTAGTTGCTTGATCCAGTTATAGTCAGTGCTGTTTAAGGACGCGCCAGCACAACGCTCTGGTTCTGTTTGCGCAGTGCCCCTTTTGGACACTCGCGGCAGAATGTGACGGGAGAGGTCACAAGGTAGGCTGGGTTGAGGAACGAAACCCAGCTAAACTCCGGTGGTGCGGAGCTACAAACGGGTAAAAATTGCCGGCGGTGCCTACTTTTTCACGGTGAATTTGGCCGAACGGCGGGACAACGACCTGCTGATACGACGCATTGCCGATCTGCGCGAGGCGTTTAGGCGTACCCGGCAGCAGCATCCATTTGGGCTGGATGCCATCGTGGTTTTACCCGACCATCTGCATTGTTTGTGGCACCTGCCGTCTGAGGATGATGATTTCCCTACCCGCTGGCGCTTGATCAAGACGCGCTTTTCCCGGGCCATTGATAGGGGCGAACGCGTTTCAAGGAGCCGTCGGCGTAAAGGTGAACGTGGCATTTGGCAGCGTCGCTACTGGGAACATGTGATTCGGGACCAGCCGGATCATCAACGCCACATGGATTACATCCATTTCAATCCTGTCAAACACGGCTATGTCCAATCGGTCAAGGATTGGCCCTATTCTTCTTTTCACCGTTGGGTGCAACGCGGGGTGTACTCTGTCGACTGGGCGGCATCGTCGCAGATCATAGAATGTCAATGGGAATGACGTGGGTTGCTGGGATTCGCGCAGCTCATCCCAGCCTACTAATAATGCACTCCAATCAACTTACTACGCCCGAACATGAAGTGGCCCTGATGGCCGACTCGCATTGCGTTGATTGCGACAAGGCTTCGCGCCCGGATTGATTGCGTAATAACAATGTACGAACATCCGGCTCGATTAACAGTAACCGCCAATCAGGCGAACAAGGAAATCCCGCGATCCGATCTTCTCCTCTTCGAGGGAAGAGGTAGCGGAGCATTCTTCCCCAGTAGCCTGCTCGACGCTGAGCCAAGGGGGTGTGCTATGAACCGAGACCGGGCGTCCCGGTTTAACGATCGGAGAACAGGCCGCCGCTCTGATTGTAAGGAGGTTGCCAAGGGAACGTTTTAGAAGCCATATAAAACGCCATACTGTAATATGGCCATATTTGGTGTAATTCTGCTAAGCTCTCAGCATGAGCGAGGAGAGTTTCGAATGGGATTCAAAGAAGGATCTCCTCAATCAGGCTAAGCTTGGGGTTGCATTCGCAGAGGCTCAATATGCCTTTGCCGATCCGCACCGCGTAATCGCCGAAGATCTTTCTCATGGCACAGGCGAGGAACGGTATTACTGTTTCCGAGGTGGCATCTTTAACGGTTAGGTTTAGGTACCGTCAGGGCCTAATTCGAATATTCGGAGCTGGCTACTGGCGGAAGGGAAAACAGATCTATGAGCGAGAGAATCAAGCACACCGACGAGCCCCTGGGAGATCTAAGGGTAGTTCCTGATTTGCCCTCCCCCGACGAATTGGGGTTCAAGGACGACACCGTAAAAGTCACCATTTCACTTAGCCGGGCAAGTGTTGAGTTCTTCAAGCAGGAGGCCAAGAAACATCGTACGCAGTACCAGAAGATGATCCGACGGCTGTTGGATACTTATACGGAAGTTTACCAACAACCTTTAACACGGCGCTCCACACCCGACTTTGGCAGCTGTTGCGGACATGATTGTTATTTAGTCGGACGGATCAATGCCTTAGGGGTGTTGGCGAAAACACCCATGTACGCATAAGGTTAAGCGATCTGAAGGAGCGGTGGGGGATTCTTTATCTTTAGGGATTTCA
>JBOIEE010000339.1:0-8473 GCA_050740975.1 Gammaproteobacteria bacterium
GAGAAACCGCACAAATAGTGGAAACACGCTTTAAAGCATGCGACAATCCGCTGGCCGCAGTAGGGCTATTGCGACACTATGATAATGAACTGAAACGGGAGGGCTTAAACCCGGGGACCAGCGCAGACCTCACCGTGGGGAGTCTGTTGGCTCTGCATCTGGAAGACCTCCTAATCGGCAAACGTTGCAACGGTGTTGCAATGCATGAACACAAGGGGAAAATCTCTATCGGATGATGGAGGCCCCGTGGGATAGAAATAAGGTGACAAGCGATGTCAATATTTAAAGCACTTGTCGGACAACAACCAGGACAACAACCAACCCAAAAACCAGTAGGAGGACCATCAATGGCAGTCATTGACAGAGTTTTAGTAGGCGAATCGCTCAAGGGAGACGGTAATGAAGTAGCCCACATCGACCTCATTATGGGGCCCAGAGGCAGCGCGGCGGAAACAGCGTTCTGCAACGCCTTGACCAATAACAAGGACGGGTTCAGCACCCTGCTCGCCCTGGTGGCGCCGAATCTGGCGTGTAAACCCAACACCGTTCTGTTCAACAAGGTCACGATCAAAGCGGCGAAGCAGGCCGTACAGATGTTCGGTCCGGCCCAACGAGCGGTCGGCATGGCGGTCATGGACTGCGTTGAAGACGGGACTATTCCGGCCGATGAAGCGGACGATGTTTTCATCTGCGTGGGCGTTTTTATCCACTGGTTGGCCGAGGACGACACTAAAATCCAGGATTTCAACTACGAGGCGGTGAAAGAATCCATCAAGCGTGCAGTGGCGCGTGAGCCCAGGGCGCGTGAGGTGGTGAGCAAGAAAGGTACTGTCGAGCATCCCTTTGCGGCGCATAAGTAGGTTGTATTGCCATAGGCGAGAGCTGGAGAGTCAGTTGCCCCGGCACATACCGGGGTAACTGTTTGAGGGGTTGCCGTTGCAGAGCGCCTGCAGTTCGCGGGCATCCAGCCTTTTTTTGTGCAAGGCGGTAGCGCACAAAGCGCCCTGAATCCCCAGTTCTTGCAAGGCGACTAAGTCCCGGTGATCCCGGATCCCACCGGCGGCGAAGAGTTGCGGCTGAGGTGCGCTTCGGCGCAAGGCGTGTAAGCGCTCAAAGTCAGGACCGTAGCCGCTCCCTACACGATGTAGGCTCATCCCGATCACGCGAGGGGGCCAAAGCCGCGCTTCGTGTAGCAGCTCAGGCGGCCCCAAAAAATCCCCGTCGCGGAAATCGAGGGACAAAATCGCCGTTCGTGCACGCCTGAGCAAGAAGGCCGCGGCACGCAACGAGTGCTGGTTTTCACTGCCGATGACCGCGGTGACGTTTGTGAGCGTCGCCCAACGCTGCATTTCTGCAGCGCTTGCGATCCCGGCGTCCACCCAGAAGCGAAGCTGCTGGTAGGGTGCTGTTAAGCGCGCGATCGCCTGAAATTGATCGCCGCATCCACGAATGGCATCCAGATCTGCGATGTAAGTCGTGCTAAAAGGAAACAGCGTGAGGAGCGCCTCTAAGAGCTTTTTAGGGTCACTGCTCGGGCAAAGCGGCGAATGGAGTGGGGAGTAGCGGTCACGCGCTCCGCCGTCGGCGGCAACAACCTGCCCTTGCATCATATCCAGCACGGGAATGACTAACACAGCGGCCCCCTCGCGGGTTTTTGTTTGCGAGTTTATCACAGGGGGTGGCCTCGGGGTGGCCCCGCTGGCGGTGGGACTGGTGCACGAAGGGGATCTAATGCTGACTCGTGTACTTTTAGATCTTGCCGACACCGGACGTGTCGATCTAAGTTTCATCCGCGATCGCCGTATGGCGCCTTTGGATCTGCCCGCTCGGGTTATCCCGGTGAGCGCGACGGAGTCGATCTGGAGCCGATGGGAGGAGTGCGTTCGCCAGTGCGATGCCGTGTTGCCGATCGCGCCCGAGAGCGGCGGCGTTCTGGAGCGGCTCAGTCGCTTAGTAGTGGCGAACCACAAATTGCTTTTGGGAAGCGCGCCAGAAGCGGTCCGCATTGCGGCCAGCAAGATCGAAACCGCGGAGTTGCTCGCTCGTCACGGGATCCCCACGCTGACCACGGTAACCGTCAGAGACCCCATACCGTATGCGCCAGACGGCTGGGTGGTAAAGCCGGACGACGGAGCCGGTTGCGAGCATACCCACCATTTCGCCACACGGGATAGCCTGCGCTCTTGGTTGCAGCACGCCGAGGAAAACCACGTGGTGCAGCCTTATTTGCCCGGGATCGCAGCCAGCGCATCGCTTATCTGTCATGCCGGATCCGCCTGGCTGCTGGCCTGCAACCGACAAATGGTGAACTGCATAGGCGGCGAACTGCATTGCACAGGCATAGGAGTAAACGCACTGCCCGGGTACGAAGACCAAGTCAAACCGATAATTGAGCAAGTCGCCCGAATTTTGCCGGGTCTTAGTGGTTTTGTAGGCGTCGATTTGGTCTTTACCCGGCGAGGTCCGGTGGTCGTGGAAATAAACCCTCGCTTAACCACCGCCTATGTGGGACTGCGGGACTGCATGGCGATCAATCCCGGAGCCCTCCTGCTTGATCTCCTGATAGACGGTAAACCGCCGGCGCATGACGTGCGTGCTCTCGGCAGCTGTCTTGTGGCGTTAACATAAGCGCATGAGTGCGTTTTACTATGGCTGGGACATCGGTGGGGCCCAGCTTAAGGTCGCGGTGGTCGATGGGGCCGGCGTGTTGCAGGCCGTACTTCAGCTCCCGAGCCCGCTCTGGAAAGGCTTGCAGCCCTTGGACAGGGCCTTTAACGAGGCTCATGCAAGGCTACCCACAGGAGCGGCGTCTCATGCGGTGACCATGACCGGGGAGTTGTCCGATATCTTCCCCGACAGGGAACAAGGGGTGCGCACGCTGATCGCGTGTTTTCTTAGTCACCACAAGGCCAGCGGCGCCTGGTTTTACGCGGGCTCTCAGGGTTTAATCGGCGCCGATGCGGCGGCCCAATGCAGCGCCGCCATCGCGTCGGCCAACTGGCACGCAGCCGCTACGTTTACCGCTACCCGTTGTACCGATGGTATGCTGATCGACATCGGAAGCACGACGACCGATATCCTCGTCTTACGCCATAACGAAGTGCACCATCAAGGCTATTCCGATTCCGAGCGCCTGCAGTCCGGCGAGCTTTTGTACACCGGCGTGGTGCGAACGCCGGTCATGGCGGTGGCGCGTTGGGCACCCTTTTATGGTGAATGGCAGGCTATGATGGCGGAGCATTTTGCCAGCATGGCGGATGTCCACGTATTAGCCGGTAGCTTTCCCGACTATCCGGAATGGGCAGAAACGGCGGATAAGTCTGGCCGATGCCCGTTGGATTGCGCGCGGCGTTTAGGGAGAATGTTGGGCAGGGATATAGCAGAGCGCGAATTGCCGCGCTGGCGCGCGCTGGCGCAGTACCTCGCGGGCATCCAAACGCACGCCATCCGCCGCTCTTTGGAACGCGTGATCTCTAGGCAGGACTTTCTTGACACCGATCCGCTAATCGGGGCCGGCGTAGGTCGGTTTATCGTGCGTGAGCTCGCCAGGCAGTTGGGGCGCCGATATATCGACTTCAGCCAATTGACGGACGGATCAGACTCGTTGCGAGAGATGGCTGCGGTTTGTGCGCCCGCCACCGCGCTCGCTTACCTACTCAAATCCTCGTGAACCGCACGCGTGTTACAGAAGTGCCTTATGCGACCGAGAGCTGGTTGCAGTTCGAGGCGTTCGCCAATGACCCCTGGTGCGTTTTCTTGGACAGCGGGCGCCCTTGGGATCAGCGCGGACGCTACGACATCATAGCCTCGGATCCCTTTGTTACGCTTTGCACTCAGGGCTTGTATACCGAGATAGCCACTCGGGATGGCCAATCGGTGTGTGAGGGTGATCCGATTGGGTTGCTCAAGCACTATCTGGGCTCAACCAGCGAATCGGATCTTAGACTGCCTTTCACCGGGGGCGCCATCGGGTATTTTGCCTATGATTTAGGGCGGCGCTTGGAACGGATCCCGAGCCTGGCCGAGCAAGATATCCCCATGCCGGAAATGGCTTTCGGTGTGTATGACTGGGCTCTGGTTGTGGACCATCAGTGCAGGCGCACCTGGCTCTGTGGCCAAGGGCGCGATGCACGCACCTTCGATGAATGGGAAGCGCTGCTCGAGCGATCCCACAAAAAGCGCAATGCCGTCCTGCGAGTGCCGTTTGAGACCTTGTCTGCGGTCAATTGTAATTTTGACCGGGCGGCCTATGGCGAGGCCTTTCGGCGCGTAAAGCGCTACATCCGGGAGGGAGACTGCTATCAGGTCAATCTCGCGCAGAGGTTTTCAGCCCGTGCTCGCGGGGACGCTTGGCTCGCGTATCGGCAATTGCGCTCCCTCAATCCCGCGCCGTTCTCGGCTTTTTTGCGCACTCCTGGCGGGGCGGTTCTGAGCTCCTCGCCCGAACGCTTTCTGCATGTAACTAAGGGCTTAGTGGAAACGAAGCCGATCAAGGGTACCCGGCCGAGGTCTATTGACCACGGCCGTGATCGGGCGCTCAGGGAAGAATTGCGCCACAGCCCCAAGGACCGAGCAGAAAACCTGATGATCGTCGATCTATTGCGCAACGATCTGGGTAAAACCTGCGCCATCGGCTCGATCAAGGTGCCGAAGCTCTTCGCGCTGGAAAGCTACGCCACGGTGCATCATCTGGTCAGCACCATAACGGGCCGCCTGGACCTTGGAAAACACGCGCTTGATTTGCTGGCCGGATGTTTCCCCGGGGGGTCTATCACCGGTGCGCCGAAGCTCAGAGCCATGGAAATCATCGAGCAGTTGGAGCCTCACCGGCGCAGCGCCTATTGCGGCGCGATTGGCTATATCGGCTTTGACGGGCGCATGGATACCAATATCGCCATCCGCACTCTGGTCTATTGCGAGGGTTTTATCCATGCCTGGGCTGGCGGCGGGATCGTCGCCGACTCCGGCGAGGAGGCCGAATATCAGGAAACTCTGGACAAAGCCGTGGCTCTGCTGAAGCTCATGCAAAGTCAGAATCTCAGTCATGTGGGTAGTTAAAATCGGCGGCAGCCTGTTAGGATCCAATGACTTAGCGCAGTGGTTACGGGTGTTGACCGAGCACGGTAAGGGGAAGCTCGTGATCGTGCCGGGTGGGGGAGCGTTCGCCGACACGGTGCGCGAGCTGCAACGGCAGCTTGGGTTTTCCGATCCCTGCGCTCATCGCATGGCGCTGAAGGCGATGGAGCAATACGGCCTGCTGCTTATGGACCTTAACCTGGAACTGGTGCCGGGTACCAGCGAGCAGGAACTGCATCACCAGGCCAAGGCCGGGAAAGTTTCCGTTTGGTTCCCTTATGACATGGTGACGCAACGCCCTGAGATCACGACCGGTTGGGACCTCACCTCCGATAGCCTGGCCGCGTGGCTTGCGGCCCGCCTGGGGGCACGGCATCTGGCGCTGGTCAAGTGCATCCGTGCTCCGGGCATGCCGGTTGCGGTCGCGGAAGCTAGCCGCTGGGGCGTTGTGGACCAAGCTATCCTACGCTTTATGCAACCGGTGTTCGATACGTGGTGGCTGCAGGCGTCGGAACATGAGGGCTTTGGGCCCGTGCTCAGAGGAGAAGAACTGCCGCGGACGCGATTGCTCGTTCTCGGTGACCGTTAACAATGCGGCCTTCGGCACCTTGTGCCCGTGAGCGTAGGTAATATACGATTACGGTTTTCCACCTCACGAAGCTCGCCGCGGCGCGGCCGCGGAGCTGATTACCCGAAATGTGTGTTTCCAAGCTAAGCAATCGTCAACGCGGGCTTTCCCGTCTGTTTGCCATAGGCATGGGCGTCTTGGCCGGTGTTTCTGAGAACGGTTTCGCCACTCCCTCCGCGTCCAGTCTGCTCGCTCCGATTTATCCACAGGTGGGCCTGGCGGACGTAAGCAGTTTGGATGTCTACCGTGAGGGCGAGCTTATCCATCTACTGGTTGCCGGTCCCCGACATGACCAGGGATCGCCAGTTCTTTTGTACTTGCGCTCCGGGGACGGTGGGCGCACCTGGTCGCAGCAGGCGGAAGTCGCCACCGGATCTACGGCGCCTACTGTTTCTAAGCGCGGCAGCGATGCGCAGATCGCCGCTCAAGGAAACAAGCTGGTCGCGGTTTGGCAAACCACCGGGGAGTTTCCCGGGATGGGGCCGATGGCGGCGGCTTCCTCACTCGACGGCGGCAAGACCTGGGAAAAGGGATCGAACCCGGCAGACGATGGCAGTTTGGCTGACCATGGTTATCTCGATATCGCCGCGGATAGCCGGGGTCGCTTTCATATCGTGTGGTTAGACGACCGGGAGGAGCAGGGCAGCTATCAGGGCTTGCGCTACGCACGCTCGGATGACAGCGGCCGCACCTGGAGTCGGAACCAGACACTGGATGAGGCCGCCTGTACCTGTTGTTGGACAAGGCTGGAGGTGGGAGCGGATGACAGGTTGCACGTGCTCTATCGAGACGCCAATCCCCAGGATATGGCATTATTCCAGTCCACCGATGGGGGTGAGACTTGGCGCCGCGCCGGGCCCGTGGGCGCATTTCGATGGATGTTTCTGGGCTGCCCGCATAGCGGGGGTGGGCTGTGTGTGGTGGATGGTGAAGGGCGGGTGACGTTGCATAGTGTGGTTTGGACCGGAAAACAAGGTAGTGCGGGTCTGCACCATCTGCGCTCCAAGGACTATGGTAAAACGTGGAGCGCGCCTAAGCGCTTGAGTCAGGCAGCTGGCGCCCGAGGGGATGTTGCAGCGCACGATTTCCAGCATCTGGCCGCGGTATGGGATCGCAGTGACGAGAAGGGCTCAGCTGTTCTGTTCACGCACTCATCGGATGGCGGGCAGACCTGGGCTGGGTCGGCGCCTGTCTCTGCCCCAGGCACGCTGGCAACCCACCCGAGGATTGTGCCCTCATTGACCGGATACGCCGTTCTTTGGACCGAGAAGCACGACGGCGGACGCCGTTTGGCGGTTGCAGCGATAAAAACAAAAAAAACTTGTAGAAACGACGATGAACATGGAAGCAATGAATAGACGTTTACGGATTTTATTTGCGTTTGCTGCGCTTGCGATCGCATCCAGCGGTGTTTGCTATGCCTTTGCCCCAAAGCGCGGGCTGCCTTGGTCTCTGCCGCTGCCGAAGGATAGGAGGCTGGCCACGGGTGTTGAGCACAAGGGTTTGTTTTCATTCAATCCTTTTCATTTATTGCCGGCGGATAGGGTTTTGGTAGCGCACGCCATTCTGGTTCGATCCCTCCCTGAGCAGGAATCCACGGTTCAGGCGCCAGAGGAGGTGAAGCTATGGTTCAACGAGGGAGTGGGGGAACAATATATGGCGTTGGCGGTTATCGACAGCGAGGGCAAGCGAGTGGATAACAAAGACGCCGCCCAGGGGTTTTTCGACAAGTCAGAGCTGAGCGTGACCTTGCCGCCTATTCCCCCGGGGAAGTACGCCGTGCGCTACCGGGTGCAGTCGGCGGATGGGCATATTATCACCGGGAAGTATTACTTTTCGGTGGCGCATGAATAGCCCCCTGACTGGCTCTGTCTAAAACAAGAAACGACGAAACTCGCTTGGTTAAGATCCGGGCGAGCTAGGAGGAAGCATGAAAAAGATAACGAGAATTTTAACCCTGGTATTTTGCTGTTTTCTCGCTCTGCCCCAAGCTTGGCCTCAGGAGCAAAGTTCCCAAGGCGGGCAGGTCGACGACAAGCTCTCTAAATTATCCTGTCTGGTCACAACAGACTTCTATATGGTGCATTTCACGGCGTTTCAACCGAGAGCGGGCGAAACCGACCCCAAGCAAATGTTTAGACCCTATTGCCACGACCTGCCCGATGCAAGCACGGCGTATCTCACACTCGATCTGGTCGATCGGGATGCCAGAAAAATGCCGGTTGGCCTTAAGTTAGTGGAGGAAGCCCAAGGTGCAGAGCAGGCCGAACTGGAACCGCAGCGCACGCTGATGGAGGTGCCTGCCAAAGTCTACAAACACGGGGTGGTCGAGACCCAAGCCGAATTCGATAAGCCCGGACACTACGCCCTGCTGGTAACGATCGGAGGAGAGGCCGTAGCCGAAGAGGATACCGTCCGCATCCCGTTACGAGTCGGATTAGGGACGGTACCGGCAGAAGGTTCCGAAGGAGGATCTCGTGGGCTCCTTGTTGTCGCACTGGGTAGCGTTGTGCTACTGGCCTTTTTCGGATGGCGCTTCTTTAAGCGGCGAAAGCAAGCCACTACTTCAATCGAGCCGTAACGCTTTCGCAGCGCGCTCGTCACCCGTTATGACTACCACGGAAACGATTCGCTTCACCATTTCCCTGCCCAAGCCGCTGCTAAGCACGCTGGATGAACGGATCATCCGCAAGGGCTACGCGTCTCGTTCCGAGTTCGTCCGCGATCTGATCCGGGACCAGTTGGTGCGCGATCAGTGGGCCGATCCCG
>JBOIEE010000340.1:0-9721 GCA_050740975.1 Gammaproteobacteria bacterium
TCGGACGGAATCCCGCTCAGATCCCCAGGGGGAGAGCGCTCACCGACCAGATGCTGCCGCCCGAGGTACCTGCCGGCCTGCCTTCCGAGCTACTCCAGCGCCGCCCGGACATCCTGCAAGCGGAGCAACAGCTGACCGCGGCCGCCGCCCGGATCGGGGTCGCCCAGGCCGAGCGATTTCCGAGAATAACGCTCACGGGGCTCCTTGGGGTAGCGAGTCCGCAGCTTTCCGCTCTCGGGAGCGGTGCCTTCGGAAGCGCCGGCCTCGGCCTGACGGCGCCCCTCTTCAATGCCCAAGCCTTGGGCTTCCAACAGGAGGCGGCTGAGGCCCAAGCCAAGCAGGCTCTGGCCCAATACCAGCAGACGATCCTGGTAGCTTTCAGGGAGGTCGAGGATGCCCTGGTCGCGGTAGACACCGCCCGGGAGCAGACCGAGGCGCAAGAGAGTCAAGTCGCCTCGCTACGATCGGCCTTACACCTCGCCGAGCTTCGCTACAAGGGCGGACTCTCCAACTATTTGGATGTGCTCACAGCCAAGCGGAATCTCTTTGACGCAGAGCTTGCGCTCACGGCGACTAAGCGCCTGCACTTGGTGTCCATCGTCCAGCTCTACAAGGCGCTGGGCGGGGGGTGGTCGCCAAGCGACACGCTCCAAAGGATAGGAGAAGGATTGGAGCTAAAGGAGGGCCACTTTAAAGCTGTCCCTGGCGAATTGGCGATTCAAGCCAGCGCCGCGTGTTCAACTAGCCGCGGGCAACAAGCTTGAGCACATGTTCCCGAACCGGGTCGGCGTCCCGAAGTTAGTCGCCCCGTAGTGGGCAACTCATCTATCGTCGCAATGGACGCTTCCTGGTCGAGCTTTGCTCCGGCCCTTCGTGCCATATCTTCGGGCATAAGGTCCGGCACACGCTTGGGAGGCGGTCGAAGCTTTCCCATAAGCTTCGTCCACGTAAACACCACGTCCATGCATCACCGGGCATCATCGAGCGCATCACGGGATGGTTGGTCTGGTGATAATGCTGAGTTGCATGTCGGCGTGGAGATGAATCGCAACAGCCGACGTGCCCACACATCTGGCATTCGCGCAGGCAACCCACTGGGTCCCTTCTCTCAAACAGTCCTCAGAGGCGTTTGGTCTGTTCGGCGGCGGGAACTCGGCTGCAGTCAGGTTAGGTCAGATGCTCACATGGTCTGTTCATACGTTTTCTCTCCTGGGATGCCACAAAGTCATCCCTTGCTTCGTTAAGTCCAATACCATCTTTCGACTGATTCCGAGCGGAATCGTACCAAGCCTGCCGGCAGAAACCTCGAACTTCCCTTCAATCCGTAAAACGACGCGGACGACTACAACATTCCGGTTCGACGTAGATATCGCACCGGCGTGGGATCCAATCGACGCATCAGCACGACGGGCTTACCCTCTTCAGCCGTTTCCGAAAGTTGGCCATTGTGATACCACAATTGTGCCAAAGCGACACGGCGGTTGGCCGGGAGTCGACCGGCCATGTCAAGTTCACGGTCGGCGGCTGCGCACCTCGCGTCACGGTCGAGCGCGGTCGACTGCACCTTGATCGCTTTATTTCGGCCAAGACAAACTATGGCGCCGCTCGCCGTAGTAAATGCTCCTTAGCTCTCCTAAGAGTTCCCCTGACCACTGTGCGAATGCAGATGCGACCGCATCGGGAGTAATCATGACCACTTTGATCCTAACCGCGCACGCAACGGCCTTTCGATTCCGTGAATTAGCGCCCTTGGTCGCCTAATCGTATCTTCAAAATGTCATAGGCATTTTTCGCGCTCCTCTGCACCTTTTTTTGTATTGAGGTGTCTGCCACCGACGCTAGCAGTGCGAGGTCATCTGCCGTATCCCCAAACGCTAGAACGCTACATGCGCTGGCCCGGACGCCGGGCTCCTCGTGATTCAGGAGGGCCCGAGCTGGCAGTCATCTCTTCCTTAAGAGGGACGAGGTGATTATCAGTGCGAAACAAATTCATGAGTACAAGTTCCTCGAGAACCTTTAGGGCACTCGAGACCACGTGCGGGGCCGCATCGCGTGAGTGGTCGAGTGATCGCCGCGCGAACTCGGCTAGACATTCAACGTCTCGTAATCCCTCGATCGGCCGCGTGATTTTTCTTTTTCTCGTTTTTTTGTATGTCTCGCCGAGCGCATCCAGACTGCTAGCCAGGACGTCGGGATGAGCATCATGTCGTAGTAGCCATTGCATAAGTAGCACACCGGTTTTCGTCGGAACGTCTCTCGTCGCAAGGCATGCCATTTGTCGCCGTTCGGGACGGACAATTTTCAGCAGTAGTGTCATGTCGTCGAAGATCTCGTCGGGATCAAGTTGGAGAAGACCAAGAATAGCCTGTCGCGCAATAGCCGCGTCCGGATCCCGCGCCGCCTCCAGCAATTCATTGGCGAGAGCGGCAGAGCGATAACCACGCATGAGCAGCCGAACAATCCCCGACACCGCCGGGCGGCGAATGGTTGGTAGCTGCTCTCGGTCCCTCAGCACTATCCTGAACAAGCGTTCGGCCTCATCAAGGCGCGATCGATCTAATGCGTCGGCAAGCCGATCACAGGCATAGAGTATCGACGCTTGGCGGCGTTGGGTGTCGGGGGAACGCGGCCGTGTGGACGGAACCAGTTCCATGAGTCGGTCCCAAGCAGCGGCCCATCCCATCTTCCCCAACGCCGACGCTCCGGTTCCCTGGGCGCGTAGCACGGGCTCCTCCAGCGCCCGCAAGAAAATGCCAGCCAATTCTTCGTCGGTAAGCAGCCGAGACAATGCCGGCTCTTCTTTCGACTTGACGACCCTGTCCACATGCCATTCAAGAGATCCCACGACCGCTCGGAGCAAGGCGTCACGCGCGCTGCCGACTGGAGAACGAAACAACGAGGCGGCGGCTTCGCACAGAACCGCGATTGCATCGTCTGTAGCTAACCTGCTTAGTCCGATCGCGGCTGCCGCTGCAACTGGAACGTTGTCGCCTTTCAAAGCCCCCTTCAAAAGTGTTAGGGCGTTCGGTGAACCGAGGTCGGGCAGCGCCCGTGCAGCGATTCCACGTACGTTGTCGTTGGGATCATGCGCTAGGGCTTCGGCGAGCTGCTGTTGAAAAGCATGGCGGACATCATGCGGCCTGTTGTTAAGAAGCGCGACAGCTACCCAAATCGCTGTCCAACGAACCACCGGGCACGGGCTCGTCACTCCCGCCTGGAGGGTTATATCGATCTCACACGCATCCTGCGAGTCCACAGTATGCCCGACATGCTGGCGACGGGCCTGCTCCAGCGCCGTGACCATCCCGTCGGCGCGGCTGAGCAGGCCGTCATGAATTTCTACGGCACGAATGGCCCGAATGAGGAGGCTCCAATCCGCGGCGGCAGTCCATCGCCTGTCGTGCTTATTTCTCCGACGGTGCCTTTTGTCGAGCCCCTTGGTAATCACCGACCAGCACTGATCACGCGTCTCGACATCCAGAGTACCCTCGGGGGACTCGAAAAGACAGTCGACGATGAGTTCTGAGAGCAGGGAAACGTGAATTGCCAAGACGTTTTCAAACTGTTGCTTATCCCACTCTAAGATCGCCTTCACGAGGCGGCTGGGGTCGTTGAGCTTACCGGCCAACATCCAGAGCATTACGTGGGCTCGCGGCTCGCCGACGAGTCTCTTCAATAAGCTCATGCCCCGCAGCTGTTTCTCCCATCCGATGCGCGAGATGGCAGGCGGCGAAGAACTCCAAGAGCGTCCGATGCATGAAGAGGTAGGGGGACTCCGAGGTCTGGGTGGCCACCTTGGTGAGAATCCCGGCCTCGCAAATATCGTCGAAGGGATCCGAATGCCTGATAAGCGCACGCCGATTGGGAATGCTGCTAATTGCCTCAGCTATCTCACTTCCTCGGAAGCTTGAGCGGCCCATGCCCTGCCGGAAGAGCTCCCACGCGACGTTTTCGACCAGCGGCAGAAATGTTTCCTGTTGGGAACGCGTGGGCGGTCGACCCTTTTGGGGTTGTTCGCACGATCCAACGCGCCTTGAGGTAGTCGGTGCAGTGCGTGTAAAGATCTGTGCGGTTGCGAATTCTCGGCGGCTCCTCGCCTCGCTTGATCGCTGCTTCGCAGATCCTACACGCAAGCATCAAGACCATGGGATTTGTCAATAAATCACCGAGGGGCAGACTCAAGGTGACAGCACGTATGAATGGGACTGCGACCTCGGAGTGACCCGACATCCATTTCCGTGCAGCACTTAGGACCTGGGGTCGCTTCAACGGCAGAAGCCGCCATTCCTCGGCCAGCGACAAAACCGAGGTTGGGTACCACACTGCGCGCGAACTGAGGATGACCGAAGAGGGTGTCGCACCCTGGGTAAGACCCAGGAGCCGCTCGAGGAGGAGCGCGCGGGGATCCCTCAGGTGGTCTTCATCTGGCGGCATCCCGACCTCATCGAGCGCGTCGACCACGATAAGGACGCGTCCTGTGTGGAGCGCATGGCGCATCCATTCGCGCGCACAGTCGGAGACTTGACCATGCCGGATAAGCACAAGGTCGAGTACAGCTTCCAATGTTGGCTCCCCGGTACTCACCACCCGCACCGCCACCTCGCTGGCGTGGAAGTACAGCGCTGGTTGAACCATATCCAGTGGCACGCTGGGATCTTCGAGACTGCTAAGGGCCGACTCACATCGCCGCTCGACCTCCCGGAGCAGACATAGCGTCTTCCCCATTCCTGGATCTGCAATCAAAACTATGGCTGGACCGCTCTGCACCACGTCCTCCCATGAGTAACCCTTCCGGGCTTCGCCTACACCTCGCGACGCGGCCCCAGCCTGCAACGGCGTGTCGTATGCCTCCAGCGATTGCCATCGCTCGAAACTGCGGTCCACGAAAACATCCTTGATAGACTTTCCACATACGCGGCGGCACTCGTTATCAACGTATTGCTTTTCCTTCCGAAGCAAACCTGTTACCTCATCACGCGGATCCGGCGCGCCCGCGGAGAGAGCAGAGGGTTGGCGACCGAAAACCGCTTCGATGAATGTGCGCGCAGCTGCCTCCCAAGAACAGTAGCCAACTAAGGCCTCGCGCAGATATTGTCCCAAGAGGTTGCCGTGCACGGGTGTTTTCACGAATCGGGCGAGGGCCCTCACAAGCAATTCGATTGCATCATTATCTGCCGCGCGGGTATCCACGATATAGTCCGCCGTCGAAAACGGGGACACGCAATACTTCTCCAATACTTCTGCAAGACCGCCCTCGCGCGCTACGACCGCAGGAATCCCCAGGCTAATCGCCTCCAAAGGGACAAGCCCAAACCCCTCTGCGCGGGACAGCATGACTACTGCGGATGCGCGGCGGAGATCGAACTCCAGTTCCCGTTGATCCGTAGTAAAGGGTCTAGGAATGAGTGTCACGTCGCGGCCGCCAGCAGCCCGGTTATCCTGATCTTGCAGCGTCGCCATCAATCGCAGCCGATTAGCCTTATCTGCGGGCAGTCCACGAATGATGAACTGAGGCTCGTGGGCGTCCGGCATTTGCCGCCACTCGCGATCCCACCAATTCACGAGACGCCCAGCTGCCTGTACGAATAGGTCGAGTCCTTTGACCGCAGAGTGATCGGTCCGACCAACGAAGAGGAACATGGGAATCAGCGGCGGCTCATTTCGCAGTTCCTCCAATTCCCTAATGCCGCAAAGCAGCTCCCGAACAATGGTTGATCCGCCACTTTGAGCTGTCATTGAATTCCGTATCAATCGCTCAAGCCTAGGGCCAATGGCGAAGACGATATCAGCGTTTTTCGCAACGTCGACTTCGAGCTTAAACCGGGCTTCCCAATCAGTGTCGGGTTTCTCTTTGAGCCCTTCTGTTTCATCGACGTCCATATGATACACAGTGACGAGCTTCGCGGTAGGAAAGTGCTCCGCGCGAACCGTATGCGCCGCCAATCCTGTGAACTTTGAATGGCCGACCACGCAAGCCACGCGCGAAGCATATGCGGAGAAGGCCGAATGGAATAACCTTCGAAGAACTCTTGCTTCGCTAGCTGACACGGGTTCGGCAACCTCAGCCTCAAGGAGTATCACGTCCGACTCAGCAGCGTCTGCTCGCTCTGCAGGCGTGCAGCGTTGGGCGATGCATACGACGTCGAAAGAGGCCTTGGGAAGGCCCTTCTTGTATCGCCCGAGGGCTAGGCACAACTCGCGGTTGACAGTCTGAATGCCACCCGCCGCGCTGCTCCACTCATCGATTAAGAAGAGAATGGTCATCATGAGGGTCTGTGCCAATCGCGACGATCTTACTCATATCCCTATCGCTAGCGTCACATCTTAGCAGCCCGCGAGGCGGAAGCAAGAATGGTTCGCTTGCTTTGTGGACGAACGTTTTAGGCCGCTTGCCCTGCGCAGAACCTTTGGTACTTGGGGGCGACGGGGACCTCGGCTGAAGTGCCGATTGGTGGGATCTCCGGTGAAGAACTCCGCGACGCCAGGGCCAGCCTGCGCATATGCCTGCGCTATAGCACAGAAACAAGCCCCCGTGTACTACAGCGATGAGCAACGCCTGCAAAATGTTCACTACATGAAGAACCGGTAGTCGTAAACGTCGTTCACGAGATCCGGTGTCTGCTTGACGACATTGGCGAAGACCTGCGAGTACACGAGCGTGACCGGAAGCGTCTTGTAGAGCGTGTTGTTGTTCCAGTCCACTTTAGTCAGCGAGAGAATGCTCGAACAGGTATCGTGCCATCCCCCGTCACCGGAAAAGCGGCGCAGCATGATGGGACCAGGGATTGGCTTGAGCGCCGCTTCCTTGAACACTGGCTGATCTGCACGCTGCGGATTGACGCCCATCACGCTACCTTGCGTCCAGAGCAGGCATTCCGCGCCCGTCAAAGGTTGATAGAGACCGGGACCTATCGGATAGCTGGCAGGAGCCGGTTTTTGCTCCGCCGTGGACGGGCCATCGACTTTAAGGCCGTACCAATTTGTGGTCCGCACGATCTGGACGAGTTCGATTTCCGTCTTGCCGCCAAAGGCATCGAACGCCCCTTGTATTTCCTCTTCCGTGAAATGCATTGTTTTGTGGACGAATATCTTGCGCGGCATCCGTCCGTTATGACTGTTCTGGTATAGAAGCAAACTCTTAGAGAGAACGGACTGCATTTCCTGATAGCTGAGATAGGGATTGCCTTTCCGGTCCGTGGTAAATTCCCGCGTATCGTAGGCGATGAATTCAAAACCGGTGCCGTCCGGATCAAAAACCTGGCTGCAACAGGTCGTGTATTCATGACCGTCCGCATGTTTCTTGATCGCGTAACTCAGGCCGATATAGGCTTCATCTTTGTCCCAGTCGGCAAGCTTCCAGGGAATGCCGCCCGCCTTCGCATAGAGTGCGACGCTGATGCCCCGCATCACATTGCCGCGGCAAGTCCGTGTGAAGGCGATATCGTTGACGATCTGTATAGGCAGATTGAGCGGCGCCACTTTCGCCTTGATCCGGTCATGAAGATTGAAGCCTTCATACTCGAAGCACTCTTTCCAGTTTGGGGGCAAATAGACAAGCACTACGTCGAACGCATTCTTCTGTCTCAGCAATCCGGCAATGGCCTGAAAGATCATATCCGCAAGGGCAATTCCGTTACCCGAAGCGGCCAGAGTATCGCATTCCTGCGGCGTGGCGCATTTAAGCGCGTCCGTCGCTGCAATGAGCGGAATGCGGAATACACCCTGAAACCCTGAGTATGGGATATAGTAGTTCATGGCTTCTTTCGGAACGGCCGCGTTTTGAAGCTCGGACACAATCCCGTCGAGCTTGCATATGTACGCTGCGGGGGCAAGATAGGCAAGCCTGACCTGGCCGGGAAGGCCCAGCGCCGCACTGTAGGGACCATAGTGCGAAAGACCGCGAAGCGGGTGAATGTCCGTCTGTGATCCCTGGAACAGAAGCCGGGGCTCGGGCAACATCGCATGCGCAGGAAGGATTGAAGGATCACCGTGCATTGACCCCTCCACAGCTATAGGCTGTGCGGGTTCTTATCTCGAAAACGGCACTAAACTCAGCATCCGGGAAGCACGAAACCTTCATAGAATTACCTGTTCCCACGGAGCCGAGCAAAATACCGAACCATGCATCCAGAAGGTGATAGGCCTTCTTGTTGTAGCGCTTTAACCGTCGCTGGCGCATGAATTCCCTTGCTTCCTGCCGTCTTGCAAGTGGTTTGATCCAGATATCCGGTCTTAGCATGACCCAAAGCCTGCCATTCCGCTCTTCCAGCCGGATCGACACCGCCTCCGCCCACGTCACGTCCTGTAATCGGGGTACATTTCCTGTGAGGTAACCCGGCTTGTCGTAATACGCCAGCGCGTTCCGTAGGGGCGAGAACATTTGTTAGCGCTCTGCCGGGACAAACCGCTCTTACTCAGGCGTAGCATCATTCTGTACGACAGCATAGGCATAAGACCCCTCCAGATGGAAAGGAGACAAGTTCTTGCCGCTTACAGCCGCATAGGCGATCTCAATCACGTCCTCGAAGTCGGTGGTAAAGATAATTTTTGCCAGTTCCATCTCAAGCAAGGCCGCCAGGGCGCGGTGGCCAATGTTCAGGGAGACCTTGTCGCTGGCTAGCGCCCTATTGATATACGTTTGCTGCGCCTCATAGTCATCGCCAAAGGTCAACTTGAAATAGAACGAGTACTCTTCCGGGCTCAACAGCGCAGGAAACCCCTTACTGTTCATGTAGGCCTGAATCTTCTGCTTGATGGCGTTGTTGTTAATATCATGGGACTGCAAATCCTGATTTTCGTGGAGGCAGTAATAGCGAAGTTTCAAATCCCAGATAATATCGACAGCGGTCGGCAGTCCGGCTGTGCGCGAAGTCCCTGCCCCCAGAAACCACATAAAATGGGAAGCGTTCTCGGAGTAACGCTGGAGAAACTTGCTTTCTGACAATTCCGCCGCCGCTGTCAACTGCTGCGCTTCCTCTGACTATCGCTGTGCCTGCTCCGTCTTGGGCTGTACGCCGATATAATGGTCCCCGGCACAGGTCCGACCACCAAAGACCGTATGAGTGATTTCGATAATAGGCCGGAAAATCGGGCGGGAGGCACGGGAGCCAGATCTTTTAATCGTGCATTCCTCCGACGACAAACCACCGAGAGGCATTGGTGGTGGCGGTCGAGGAGAGGATTCAAGTGCAGGCGCTTGAGCGGCCGCCCGATCGCCAGGTCCGACCTGGTTCCAGGCGGACACAAGCCGCTTGCCCATGTCGTCTAGGCTGTTCCCATGGACTTGCAATTTGTTCAAGCTGCACTTCTCGCTTTCCGCTTTTCTGCTAGGAAGTACGCCTTATCCGAATGTGCTGACGCTTGCAAACGACTGGGCAGAGTTAGATCTTTAGTCGTGCATAAATAGATTCACGTCCGCAAGAAACTGGCCTAGGGAATCAGATCTTCTTGCTGCGCGCGCCTAAAGGTAACAGATTGATTGTAAGCCTCCAAAGTGGGAGCTCAAGTATCAGGCTTTGTTGCTATGCTGCAACGATCCGGAACTCGGTTGCCTTTGCAATCGGACGCACGTGTTGGTTCTCCCGCCGCATCTCGACGATGCCGTAATTGGACATGGTCTTTAACGTGCGAGAAAGATTGCTCGGCTTGCGGCCGGTAGCCTCGGCCAGAGCAGAGATCGATTCCGGCCTTATTTCCGTGATGACTCTCAGGAGCGCACGAT
>JBOIEE010000341.1:0-2342 GCA_050740975.1 Gammaproteobacteria bacterium
TTGGGCTCAACATCGAGGATGTGCAGGAGATCATCAGTACGGCGGTGGGCGGCATGAATGTCGCGCAGACGGTTGAGGGCCTCGAACGCTACCCCATAAACCTGCGCTATCCTCGGGCGATCCGCGATTCGCTGGAAAAACTGCGATTGCTGCCGGTGGTGGCGCCATCAGGAGCCCGCGTTCCGCTCGGGAGCATCGCCAAGCTCAGCATCGAGGCTGGACCCGATATGATCAAGAGCGAGAACGCGCGCTTAAACGGCTGGGTGTTCGTCGATACCCAGGGCCGAGACTTAGGCGGCTATGTGAAGGAGGCAAGAGCACGGGTGGCGCAAGAGGTCAAACTCCCGCCCCGTTATTCCCTCAGTTGGTCGGGCCAATACGAATACCTCGAGCGCGCCGCGGAGCGCCTGCGAGTCGTCGCGCCCCTGACACTCGCCATCATCGTGCTGCTTCTTTATCTCAACTTCCGCAATCTCACCGAGGTCGCCATCCTGATGGCAAGCCTGCCGTTTGCCCTCATCGGCGGGATCTGGCTGTTGTATCTGTTGGATTATCATCTCTCGGTGGCCAGCGGTGTGGGCTTCATCGCCCTTGCGGGCGTGGCGGCGGAGACCGCGGTGGTGATGCTGGTATTTTTAGACCAAGCCTACGAGCGCCGCGTGCAACAGGCGCTTTCCGAAGGGCGAGCGATGACCCGGCAGGGTCTGATCGAGGCGGTGATCGAGGGCGCGCTCTTGAGGGTCCGTCCTAAGGTGATGACGGTCGCCGCTATCATCGGGGGCTTGCTGCCGATCATGCTGGGGGGCGGCACCGGTTCAGAGGTGATGCGCCGCATTGCTGCGCCCATGGTCGGCGGCATGGTGAGCGCCGCGGTGTTGACGCTGATCGTGATCCCGGCCGTGTTCCTACTCTGGAAACAGCGTGCTTTGAGAGCGGCTCAACAAACAAAAGTCGCCGCTGTGGAAACTTCCTAACCTAACGCCGCTAGTGGGTCACCCTTTACGGACGCCGACTCATGGGAACTGCCCTCCATCTCCGCGACCATCACTTTCCGAGGGCCTATTCCATAATCGCCGCATGATCTGCTTTGTCGGATGCAAAGAAGTCACGGCGAAGACTCTATTCTCTGCGAGGTTAAGCTGAAAGTCTGATGCCTTGTAAACTCGGGGACCAGATAGTGGTAATTGGTATCGAACCACTTGGTCATCTCCATGGCGATGAGATCGAGACCGTCCTTCTGATAGCCTTGCGCCATCGCGAAGTACAATTCCAGATTAGAACTTTCAGTCTTATCAAGTAACGGCTGGTAGCGCGCAGGTATCGCGCCAGCCATAAGCGAGAGATCCAGTACATGGTCGTAAAACGAGAAATCGTTGCAGGGGATCAGATCGATCCCAGCCTGTTGCTGCAGCCGCCAGCTATTCCGACGGATGACCCGGCCAGCTTCTAGCTAGGTAGAGAAACCCTCGACGCGAGGGTTCGAGCGATCCTTGTCCGTCGGTGCGAATAGCCTTTTGCCAACGTCGACGAGCGACAGGTCGTCAGCCGTATCTGACGTGGTGCCTTCGCACGGAACGGCAGAGGTGCGGCCCACAGCCGTCGCACCAGGGATCTCGACAACGCCTCCATTCGCTCATGACCCCTTCTAGCAAATCCCCCTCCCGAAAGGAGCAGCTGTACCTTAATGGTTCTACCCCAAGTCCGGCCTCGACTGGCTCGGCTCAGACGCTCGGACAAGTAAACCGGACGCACACACAAGCGAGCACTGAGCTGGTGCGATACCGTAGTAGCTACGTAGCTCACTGCATTGAATGGAGGATCGAATATGAAAACGCAACAGCAAGACACACGCAGTGCTTTGCAGCGCCTTACTTGTCGCCCTAGGCGTCACCCACCCTGGTTTAGATACCGCGTCGGCCACGAGGCAGATCCCAATCAGACCGCCCTGCGCAGCGCCGGAGATGAAAGGCGCGCGGGACGGCTCAATCGGGATCAGCGCCGGGTGGCCCGGCGCGAAGATATCCGCGCTCTGCGCGGCCCCCTCAAGCAGCGGCTGATTGAAATGGCGGGGCGCCCCCATGCGTCCTCTCGCTCACCGCCTTCTCAGAGGCCGATGACCCGAGCCAGCTCTTCATGCATTACCAGCCGAACGTCTTCACGAGCCGCATTCCTGGGCTCAATGACACAGCGATCCCCACCGCATCGGGCAGGTCGCCGGGGCGTGGGTACGGACGTTGGTGCGAGGCGAGAGGTTAGGTTATGGCGATCAAGTTATCCAGCGTGGCAGTGCCGCTGGTCTTCGTAGCGCTGCTCACTATGGTCTCCCCCGCCCAGGCCGGGGG
>JBOIEE010000342.1:0-12096 GCA_050740975.1 Gammaproteobacteria bacterium
GCTTAGGTCAGAACCTGACCATGACGCCACAGTTACAGCAAGCGATCCGCCTGCTGCAATTGTCAAGCGTCGAATTGAATATGGAGGTTCAGCAAGCTCTTGAGTCCAATATGATGTTGGAGCCGGCCGATGATGCGGATTCTGCAGCGGAAAGCGAGTTCGGGCGGGATTCGCAGAACGGCGAGACCCAGCAACAGGATGCGGTCGAAACGCCCACGGAGACCGCCGAGTTGGATACTGCGGCAGCCCTCAGTGGAGAAGATCAAGACATACCATCCGAGCTTGCGGTAGACAGCGCCTGGGAAGACATTTACGACGGGGCGAGTGGGTACGCTGCACCCGCCAAGGACTCGGACGGCATGGAGTTCGAAAATCAGCGGCGGCCGGATGAATCGCTAACAGAGCGATTGCTTTGGCAACTCAACTTGTTGCCACTGAGTGAAACAGATCGCCTCATCGCTATGACCATCGTCGATTCCATAAACGCGGACGGCTATCTCGGGTGCGATCTGGAGGACATTCGAGAGACCATAAGTAGTGGGAGCGAACTCGACATTGGACTGGATGAGATCGAAGCGGTGCTGCACAGGGTTCAGCGAGTCGATGCGCCTGGTTTGGCGGCGCGCGATTTGCGTGAGTGCTTGATGTTGCAGCTCGAAGAGCTGGAACCTTCCACCCCCTGGCTGTCTGAAGCACAGCGCTTGGTCCGAGACCACCTCGAGGTGTTGGGGGCACGCGATTACAATCAGCTGATGCGCCGCTTAAAAATGGGCACGGAGGAGTTGCAACAAGTCATCGCCCTGATCCAGTCCCTGAATCCACGGCCAGGGTCTCAGATCGAATCTCCCCAAACCGAGTATCTGGTCCCCGATGTATTTGTGCGCAAGGTCAAAGGCTCTTGGCAGGTCGAGCTTAACCCAGAATCCATTCCTCACCTGCGAATAAATCCATACTATGCCAGCATGGTTCGCCGCGCCGATACCAGTGCGGATAACCTGTCGATGAAAGCCCATCTGCAAGAGGCACGCTGGTTCATCAAGAGCTTGCAAAGTCGGGGCGAAACGCTGTTGCGCGTTGCCACAGCAATCGTGGAGCGGCAGCAAGGCTTTCTGGAGCACGGCGAAGAAGCGATGAAACCGCTTGTCCTGCACGATATCGCAGAGGCGCTCGACGTACACGAATCCACCGTATCTCGCGTGACCACGCGAAAATACATGCATACGCCCCGTGGAATTTACGAACTGAAGTACTTCTTCTCGAGCCATGTCAGCACGGTTGTCGGTGGGGAATGTTCTTCTACCGCGATCCGGGCGGTGATCAAAAAGCTCGTGGCCTGCGAAGATCCACGAAAACCGCTCAGTGACAGCAAGATCGCGAAGCTATTGGGTGAAAAAGGGATAAACGTCGCGCGCCGTACCATAGCCAAATACCGCGAAACGATAACCATACCGCCATCTAACGAGCGTAAGCGCTTGGCTTAAAGCGAGCGTATCGTGGAAATTGACGAGAGGTTTGTATGCAGATCAATCTGACCGGCCATCATGTGGAGATCACGCCTGCTCTGAAGAGTTATGTCGAAAGCAAATGTCAGCGCATGGAGAGACATTTTAACCACGTAACCAACATGCACGTGGTGTTACAGGTCGAGAAACAACGACAGAAAGCGGAGGCGACTGTATATGTGGCCGGTGCGCAACTATTCGCCGACGCCGACGCCGACGACATGTATGCCGCCATCGACATCCTCGTCGATAAGCTCGATACCCAAATTCGAAAGCACAAGAGCAAGCTCAAGGATCATCATCGTGGGGACGGTGGGGTGAAATCCCCTCCGTGACAGCGATCGCGAGCTTGATCTAGGAACTTCCAACAATGGGCAGCGTGCCGCATCTTTTACGCGAACAAAGCAAACTGGTACTTTCCTGCTCATCGCGATCTCGTGGGCGCTTGGAGCAGGGCGGAATTTCGAAGTAACGCACGACGCGTTCCGGTGGACCCAGGATCCTAAAATGAAACCGATAAGCGTCAGAGCGCTCTTCAGCATTCATACCGAAAAGCTAGCTCTAACGTGGGTAGCCGCTGAACGAGGCGGTGACCGTCTGGTACGCGCGGATGTGTTTCGCTCCCAAGGCGGGCGCGTGCTCAAGGACGATATCATCACCCCGCAAGCGCGGCCCGATACCGCCTGCCAAATCGCTCCAAGCCAAGCTTTAGTCGGCCATCTCAACCTGATTCACCCCAATCAGGTTCAGGTCTTGGGATACACAGAAGTCCAATACCTGATGGGATTGCGGGAGATCTCGCGTGAGGATGTGATCCGGCAGCTACTCGGGCATGATCCCGCCTGCATCATCGTGGCGGAAGAGCAACCCATACCCGAGCAGCTTATAAAAGCCTGCGAGCGCACGCGCACCCCACTTCTGCGCTCCACCATCTCGAGCAATAAGATCACCGACGATCTGAGATTCTACCTGACTGCCATGTTTGCCGAAGTGGTGACCTTGCACGGGGTTTACCTGGAAGTGATCACCATAGGCGTGCTACTGACAGGGAAACCCGGTGTGGGTAAGAGCGAGCTTGCGCTGGAGCTCATCACCCGTGGCCATCGTTTGGTGGCTGACGACGCGCCGGAGTTTTCGCTGATCGCTCCTGACACCATTAAAGGGACGGCTTCGCAAGGTTTGCACGATTTTCTCGAAGTGCGCGGACTCGGCATCATCAATGTCCGCGAGCTGTTCGGTGCCGGTGCCGTAAAGAGTGAGAAATTCCTGCGCTTGATCATCGCCCTTGAGCGTCTGGAGTCCGATCGCTTCATAAAAGTAGATCGACTGCAAGGCAGTTACCGAACTCGAAGCCTACTAGGGGTCGAAATCCCAGAGATTACGCTGCCGGTAGCGCCGGGGCGCAACCTAGCGGTGTTAGTCGAGTGTGCGACGCGTAACCATATCCTGCGTATGAGTGGCTACAACGCCACAGAGGATTTCATGGCGCGCAGCGTGATTGAGCCAAAGGCGCTCTAATGCCCGGCGAACCAATGCGGCTGATCATCGTCACAGGCCTATCCGGCGCTGGAAAATCAGTCGCGCTGCATGCTTTGGAGGACTTCGGTTATTATTGCATCGACAATCTGCCGATCGGCATGCTTCCCGAATTCCTCCGTCGGAGCAGAGAAACCGACAGAGCGCTCTACCACAAAGTGGCGGTGGGTATGGACGCGAGGAATCCGGCCGAAGATCTATCACGCTTCCCGACGTTGCTACGCGAACTAGCCAGTGATGCCCATAAGCCTGAGCTTATTTTTTTTGAGGCCAGTGATGACATTTTGATCAAGCGCTTCAGCGAGACCCGCCGCAAGCACCCTCTCTCTTCCCACAGGGTGTCGCTGTCGGATGCTATACGCCGGGAACGCGAGCTGCTCGCGCCGTTGTCCGAGCACGCGGATTTGCTTATCGACACCAGCCAAACGCATGTGCATGAGCTGCGTAGGCTTATTCGAGAGCGTGTCGTGCAACGCCAGAGCCAGGGTTTATCGCTTCAATTCACTTCCTTTGGGTTTAAGCACGGTATACCGCCGGAGGCGGATTTTGTTTTTGACTTGCGCTGTTTGCCGAATCCTTACTGGGATGCTAATTTAAGGGACCACTCGGGGCGCGATCGCGCTGTGATTAATTTTCTCGAGGGTTCTGATCTGGTGTGGCAAATGCGGCGGGATCTTTGTGCGTTTCTGGATAGCTGGATCCCTAAGTTTGAGGCGGAAAACCGTAGTTATCTAACCGTGGCCTTGGGTTGCACCGGCGGCCACCACCGCTCCGTATACCTGACGGAGAAGCTCGCCGCCTATTACCAAGCGCAGGGTAAGGAGGTTTTAGTGCGGCATCGGGATCTATGAGCGGGTTAAGGGTACTTCGAAGGATTCCTTCCCTGGAATTTGTGGCATCGCAAAGCAAAAAGGATATTTTTTCCTTGCTGCATTTTCAAACAGTTGCACATTTGAAAAATGTGCGGTACACCCTGCACCGCCGGACTGACTTAATCGTAGTGCCTTTAATGCGGTAAAACCAACGATGACACGATGCCAAGTCACAATCGCGAACAAGTTGGGCTTGCATGCGCGTGCTGCTGCACGCCTGGTGCAGCTCGCCTCCGGCTTTTCCAGTGACATCACGGTACGCCGTGACAGCAGAGAGGTAAACGCAAAAAGTATCATGGGGGTGATGATGCTGGCGGCCGGTCGCGGCGTCGAGATCGAAATCGCTGCTAGCGGCAGCGACGAGCAAACGGCGGTCGTGGCGTTACGCGAACTGGTGTGCAACCGATTTGGAGAAGCGGAATGAGCATCACCCTGCACGGTGTGGGCGTTTCGCACGGGATCGCCATCGGCCGATTGCACATTCTGGAGCGCGACAAGCTCGACATTCCCGAATACCGTATCAAGGCCAAAGAGGTTGATACGGAGATCACACGTCTTGACGTAGCCTTGGAAATCGCTCGCGCGCAACTGCGCGCGGTGCGTGAACATATACCGTGCGGGGTTTCCGATGATATCGCGGATTTTATCGACGCCCATTTGCTCATGTTGAACGACTCGGTGCTCAGCAACGAGCCTGGACGCCTGATTAGAAACCAACATTGCAACGCGGAATGGGCTCTAAAGCTGCTGTACGATTCGCTGGTCAATGTTTTTGACCAAATGGCGGATCCGTACCTCAGGACGCGCAAAGATGATATTTATCACGTCGTTTATCGCATCCAGCGCATACTGCTCAACCAAGCACCCATGCGCCATGAGGTTCCGGACAGCCGTTTGCGTGGGTACATCATTCTAGCTGAGGAATTAACACCTGCTGATACGGTGCTTATGCAGCACCACGGGATCGCCGCGTTTGCCACGGAAGGGGGTGGGCCGACGTCCCATACCGCCATCTTGGCCAGAAGTCTCGGGATCCCAAGTATCGTAGGTCTTCATGAGGCACGGCGCTATGCCCAAGAGGCTGATCTAGCGATCGTAGACGGAGCCAACGGGGTATTGTTGATCGCTCCCGATGAGAAGACGCTCGCGCACTATAAAAAACGGCAACAAAAGGACAAACGTCACTACGCTAAGCTCATCACGCTAAAAGAGATGCCCACTGTAACCCAGGATGGGGTCGTGATTGAGCTTAACGCAAACATCGAACTTCCCGGAGACTTCGCCGCCGTGCGTGAAGTAGGTGCCCAGGGCGTCGGCCTCTACCGTACTGAGTTTATGTACATGAATCGGGAAACCCCGCCGAATGAGGAGGAACACTACCACACCTACGCCGAGGTGCTGCGGGCGCTAGACAACCGACCGGTCACCATCCGTACCTTTGATCTAGGAGCAGACAAACAAACACTCGGCCTGCAGCAGGAGGAAGGTGCAGCGGAAAATCCAGCGTTGGGATTGCGCGCCATCCGGCTTTGTTTGAGAAAGCCCGCTCTCTTCCGACCCCAACTGAGAGCTATCCTCCGGGTGTCGGCTTTAGGACCAGTACGTTTGATGATCCCCATGCTTTCCAGTGTCGGAGAGCTAAAACAAGTGTTGCAGATCGTGGACGAAATAAGAGCCGAGCTGCGCTCAGAGAACATGGCGTTCGATCCCGATTTGGCCGTCGGTGCGATGATCGAAGTGCCTGCCGCAGCCGTGTGCGCGGACGCATTCGCGCGCGAGGTCGACTTCCTCTCTATCGGAACCAACGATCTCATCCAATACGCAATCGCCATCGATCGCCTCAATGAAGAGGTGAACTACCTCTACGACCCCATGCATCCGGGCGTACTTCGCCTAATATGGATGACGATCAAAGCCGGTCAAGAAGCCGGCACGCCGGTGGCGATGTGTGGCGAAATGGCTGGCGATCCGCGATTCGTGCGCTTACTGTTAGGCTTGGGATTGCGCGAATTCAGTGTCCACCCCGCAGTGTTGCTGGAGGTTAAGCGCATCATCAGTGAGAGCCGGATCGAGGCCCTAGAACCGCTTGCGCTCAAAGCGCTCGGGAGCGCGGACGGTTCGGCGATCCTTAAGCTGTTGCATGAACAAGCGGGTAATAGATAAGGGCACTGCGATAGGCGTATTGCGAAAGGCGAGGTCGCGCTGGGTTTGCGCTCGGGCTTTTGCTCGGGCAAAACGTTGCCGGGAGATTGATCAACCTCTGGGTGTCTCGATCGTGATCGTTGAAAGTTTCTTCGATCTCTAGTTGGCGATCTTCGGCCGACACAATGCAACCAACCGTGGGGCACCGGCGGTCAGCGTTTTATGGCGGAAGTCTATCGCACGTTTAGGTGGGCACAGGGGAGTCGACGGTTCGCAATGCGTGGGCGCACCATTAAGCGGCTGAGAGCGCGACACAATGAGGTATCGGACATGGCTCGGCCGTTCTGGCGTTCTGCGCAGCACGCCGTCGAATAGAAGACGTATTTTTAGTTTTCGAGAAGAGCGCGAGTGATTTCTGTTTGCATCGCCTCCACCACCGCGAGTGGATCAGGAGCGTTACGGATCGGGCGACCAACCACGACATGGTCGGCGCCGGCGCGCATGGCGTTATAAGCGGAAGCGATCCGCTTTTGATCGTCGTCGTTGGTCTCGGTGTTAGCGCCTGGGCGGATACCGGGGGTGACGACCAGGAACCGGTCGCCCAGCTCGTGGCGCAGCGCCGCCGCTTCCAGCCCAGAGGAGATCACCCCATCACAGCCGAGGCGAAGTGCCTTTTGCGCTCGGTGCAGGACAAAGGTCTGAATATCACAGGTCAGGCCCATGTCACGCAGATCGGCCTCGTCGAACGAGGTTAGTAATGTCACGGCGAGGATCTTCGAGCCGTTCTTGATTCGATTGGCCGCTTCAAGGATGGCCTCGTTACCGTGAACGGTGATGAACTCGACATTACGCTTCCTTAGTTGCCGCACGGCGAGTTCAACCGTCTCCGGGATATCGAAAAATTTCAGGTCAACCATGACCTTGTGTCCCCGGTTGCGAATTAAATCAATGACCGGAAACCAGCCGCCGAGAAAGAGTTGCAGTCCTACTTTATAGAAGCGCACGTGCTTGCCGAGGCGATCTAGCCACTCTGCGGCTTCCTCTTTCGTGTCCACATCCAATGCGAAGATGATCCGCTCTGTTATCGGTATGTTCTTGGTTTTTAACATCTCTTCGCCTGAATTTGGATAAACGGCTAATTTAATTATCGATTATTATATCAATGAGGGCGGAACGGGAGTCCGGTGTCTCGTAGAGCTTCCTGCTGTTCATTCAGCCGAATCGCGATGCTTACCAGCG
The DNA here is from genome assembly GCA_050740975.1 of Gammaproteobacteria bacterium. Classification (GTDB taxonomy): domain Bacteria; phylum Pseudomonadota; class Gammaproteobacteria; order JBOHHR01; family JBOHHR01; genus JBOHHR01. The sequence continues at coordinate 7,292 of JBOIEE010000342.1, forward strand.
CCCCCCGCCACTGCCGCCCCACCGTGGTGGGATCGCAGCCGAAACGGCGGGCGATTCCATGATGAACCCTCTGTCAGCCCGCACAGCAGGACAGTTGTTTCACGTCTTTGGTGAAGGTCTGCGCGCAGAGCTTGAGGCCCTCCACCATAGTGAGGTAGGGGAAGAGTTGATCGGCAAGGTCCTTCACCGTGAGGCGATGACGGATCGCGAGTGCCGCCGTCTGGATGATCTCCCCACCCTCCGGGGCCAGCACCTGGGCCCCGAGCACCCGCCCGGTCGCGCGCTCGGCGACCAGCTTGATGAAGCCCTGGGTGGCGAAGTTCGCGAGCGCCCGCGGGACATTATCGAGGCTCAAGGTGCGGCTTTCGACCTCAAAGCCTTGTTCATTCGCTTGGCTCGCGGTCAGGCCCACGGTCGCGACTTGCGGATCGGTGAACACGACCTCCAGCACGGCGGAGAGGTCCAGGGCTGCGTCGCCACCCATCATGTTGATCGCCGCACGGGTGCCGGCCGCGGCGGCCACGTACACGAACTGCGGCTGGGTCGTGCAGTCCCCGGCGGCATAGATAGGCTCGGCGCTGGTCCGCTTGTGATCATCGACGACGATGGCGCCGCGCTTGTCGGTTTTAATTCCCACCTTCTCCAACCCCAGGCCGGCCGTGTTCGGGGTGCGGCCCGTGGCCACGAGCAGGCGGTCGCCGATAAGGGTTTCGCCGCCTATCTCGACGCTGAACTGCTTGTGGAACCGCCGGCGGCCAAAGCTAACCTGCTTCACGGCAGTATGGGTCAAGACGCGCATGGCTTCGCCTGCAAGCGCCGCTTTGAGTCCTTCCCCGATGGCTGGATCGGTCTTGGAGAGCAGGGTCGAGCGCGCGATAAGCGTCACTTTCGTGCCCAGGCGCAGAAACGCCTGCCCGAGCTCCACGGCCACGACCGAGCCCCCGTAGACGATGAGGTGTTCGGGCAGTTGCTCGGCGACCAACGCCTCGGTCGAGGTCCAATAGGGCGTACCCTGGAGACCCGGGGTCTCCGCGATAGAGGGGGAGGCGCCGGTCGCGATCAGGAAACGGTCGGCTTGCGGCCGCTTCTCCTTGCCCCCCGATTCCTTCACCATCAGGGCTCTTCCCTCGGTGAAGTGCGCGGATCCGCGTAAGAGGGTGATGCCGGGATTCGATGCTAGGATGCTTTCGTACTTGGCATGCCGCAGCTCCTCTACTCGGCCCTGCTGCTGGGCCAAGAGCGCCCCGCGGTCGAGGACGGCCCTGCGCTTCTTTATGCCGTCGAAGGGGTGGTGGGATTGCAGGTGCGCGAGATGCGCGGCGCGGATCATGATCTTCGAGGGCACGCAGCCGACGTTGACGCAGGTTCCGCCTAGGGTTCCGCGCTCGATAAGCGTGACCTTGGCGCCTTCCTCGACCGCGCGGATGGCGCAAGCAAACGCCGCCCCCCCGCTGCCGATGATCGCAATCTCGATCGGGCCTCGCGATCTCCGTCGCGGGTGGGCGAGAGCCGTGGGCGTCTCGACGATGGAGATGCGCGGCGGATCCGGGGCTTCCTTTTCGACATTGGAACCCTTTCGATCCAACACCTCCGTGCCAAAAGACCCTGCTGAAGGCGCTCCGCTCTGTGCGGCCTCATGGACCAAGCCGCAGCAATTGTTCCACAGGGTGGTATGGCGGCGTGATATCAGCCTGCCTTTGAGCTTTCGCCCTTGGGAGTCGAAGCGGAGAAATCGTCCCCACAGTCGTTCAGTTCCCCACCACAACACCGCTGTACCGATCACCAATCCCAGACCGAGCAAGGTCCAAGCGCGCTGTCCTAAGGCGAGTAGCCCAAGGCCTTCGAGCAGCGCGACACAGGCGATGACGAAGAACAGCGGTGCAGTGAAGTAACAGTGGGTCCGGCCACAGCGTTTTGCATTGGCTATACAAGCTGCACCCATCCAGAGGAGGGTCGGGACCCAGATCCAGGCACGCGCCCCCGATTCGACGAATAGGGAGCTGGCTAACGCGAGGCCAGGGAGTCCCCACGCGAGGGCAAAGCTTGGGCCCCTCGCAACCCAATCCTGTGATCGATGATCAGGGGCCTCTGGCATGTCGCAGCGCGGTCGCTACCTCACTGAGCCACACACGATGGATACCCCGCTCCCGTGGTGGCCTTGATGAGGTCGGACACATTCGTCTTGGCGTCGTCGAAGGTCACCACAGCCTCCTTTCTTTCGAAGCTCACCTCGGTCTTGGCTACGCCCTCGACCTTCGTCAGCGCCTTCTTTACCGTGATCGGACAGGCGGCGCAGGTCATGCCCGGCACCGACAGCGTGACGGTCTGCGCGGCGGCCCCGAGCGGAGCGTTGAAAGCGGCGGTTAGGGCCAAGATAGCGACAAGCTTCTGCATGACGGTCTCCTAATCAATAGAACAGCGGCAAGACGTAGGGGAAAGCGATCGTGGTCACGATTAGCGCGGCGACGACACAGAACATGGCTTTGTAGCCGCTTCTGATCTGCGGCACGGCGCACACTTCCCCGGGCTTGCAGGCTTGCACAGGTTGGAAGATGCGCCGCCCGGCGAAGAACAGGGCCAGGAGCGCCGCGCCGATAAACATCGGGCGGTAAGGCTCCATCGCGGTCAGGTTCCCGATCCAGGCCCCGCTAAAGCCCAAGGCCACGAGCACCAGCGGACCGAGGCAGCAGCTGGAAGCAAGAATGGCGGCCAGCCCGCCAGCAAAGAGGGCTGCGCGCCCGGTGGTCTGTGTTTCTGACATGCGCTTGTCCTTTCACGAATGCTTCGGATGACATAACCTTAGTGCTGTACTTAAGTACGGAGTCAAGTGGAAAGGAGGGTAATGTGGCGCATCTGACCATCGGTGCCTTTGCCAAGGCGGCCGGCATCAACGTTGAGACAATCCGTTTCTACCAACGCAAGGGGCTATTGCCAGAACCGGACAAACCCTACGGGAGCATCCGACGCTACGGCGAGGAGGATGTCGCCCGTGTGCGGTTCGTAAAGCCCAGCGCCTTGGATTCAGTCTCGACGAGATTGGCGAGCTCCTGGAGCTGGAGGACGGGACCCACTGCGAGGAGGCGCGGGTACTTGCGGAGCACAAGCTCAAAGCCGTGCGCGGGAAGCTTTCGGATTTGCATCGAATCGAGTCCGCGCTTGCACGGTTGGTTGAGGACTGCGTCGCACACCGAGGCACCATCGCCTGTCCGTTGATCGCCGCGCTTCAGCCGGACTGAGGATCGACGGTTTCCTTTTGCTAGGCAATGATCGCATCCAACCCCTCGCGCTCTGCGCCCTCGGTGAGCAGTACCTCATAGCGCATCAGGTGCCGGTCTTTTTGGCGCGCAGGCGTTGCACGACGTCCGCTGCCGGCTTGACCTTGCCTTCCTCAATCTCGCGGCTGCCCAGCGCCAGAATCTTCAGCAGGGCCAGCGTTCCCTATGTTTGCTCGTAGGAGGCAACATCCTGGATCACTGCCTTGGCCTCGCCATTCTGGGTGATCACTATCGGTTCGCGCTGTTCGGTTAACTGGTGCAAGACTTCGGCAGCGTTAGCCTTTAGATAGCTGATAGATTTGACTTGGGATGAGTAGCGCATGGTGACTCCGAAGTAGTTGGTAGCGGACCAAATATAGTTCTTTATAAGTTTAACCGCAAGAAGGCGATTTCCGCTCGGGCGGCTGTGCGCCGCGGCCAAGCGCACTGGCTGTCACAAAACTCCTTCCAAACCTTTGCGGTCGATCAGGTTGAGCAACTTCAGAAAAGAGCCGCTCGGATCCCTTCTCCCCGATCTCCCACTTCTGCACGGTGGACACACTCGTGTTCAGAACGGCGGCCAGCACCGTTTGGCTGAGGTGCAGCTTCTAGAGCTTCCTGCTGTTCAGCCGATTCGCGAAGCTTTACCAGCGCCCTCCGCTACTGCCGCCATACCATCGCCCGATTGCGCCGCGGAGACTGACCCCGAGGTAGCCCCACAAATATTCTTCTGCACGAAGCTAAATCCCCAGTACACCGAAGCGGAGATCCGTGCCGCGGTTGAGGCCGGCGAAAATTGGGGCACCTATGTGACCGTACACGCGTATACGCCGCGTGCGATCCGACAAGCGGTCGCCGCTGGCGTCAAGTGCATCGATCACGGTCAGCTGATCGACAAACCCACCGCCAAGTTGTTGGCGGATAAGGGCATCTGGTGGAGCTTGCAGCCCTTTCTGGATGATGAAGACGCATCTCCGACACCGGACCCAGTGTCGCGGAGGAAGGCGCTGGAGGTGTTCGCCGGAACGGACAACGCCTACAAGCTGGCGAAGAAGTACAAGATCAAGACGGCTTTTGGTTCAGATGCTCTGTTCGATGCGAGGGTTGCCAGCCGACAGGGAGCGCGGCTCGCCAAGCTGGTCCGCTGGTACACGCCTGCCGAAGCGCTCAAGATGGCCACTGCCGACAATGGCGAGCTGATGGCCCTCTCCGGCTTCATCAATCCCTATCCCGGCAAGCTCGGTGTCGTGGAAGAGGGCGCACTCGCAGATCTGCTGCTGGTCAACGGCAATCCGCTGGAGAACATCGCGCTGATCGAAGACCCGGATAAAAACTTTCTGATCATCATGAAGGACGGCACGATCTATAAAAATACGTTGCCCTAGAGATTGCCCCGCAGCTACCACCTCCGCGAGCGCTTGTACCGCGGCAGGTCGTCCGCGACGTTCAGCCACGGCACCGCGCTCTCGGTCCACAGATGGTCCTGTGGCGCGATCCCTTCCGGCCGGTCGAGCGAGCCGGCGGTCACATCGATCTCGCCGGGGCCTGCAT
>JBOIEE010000343.1:0-13681 GCA_050740975.1 Gammaproteobacteria bacterium
AGGCTATGACATTCACTCGGACATTCCATGCTCCTCGCCCTGCGGGCGCCTTGCAGGCGTGCAATTCGGCTGTCCGTAGCCGAATTGTCGCACCGTGCGAGAGCCGCTCGGCCATAAAGATGTGAGCACGACGATGATTTACACCCATGTGCTGAACCGCGGCGGCAAGGGCGTGCGCAGCCCCCTAGACGTATCGTACGGTACTTCCGGCTAACACCGCCCCGCGCGCTTGCGCAGGCGTTGAATGGCTGCAATTGGGCGGCGGGCCCCGACCCATTGTGCCACGTATTCGATCCAGGCTCGGATTCGATCCCGCCGCGGCCTCCCATAGCGAGGCGGGGTTGAATGCCTTAATGGCTACCTATGGCTGGCTGCCAGGCGCATTAATGACGCTTGGCGCCGCGCTGCTTTGGCGATTCCCCATTACCCACGAAAGACAAAAACAGTTGCGCGCCGAGATCGCAGCGCGGCGTGGTGACCGGCTCTAAAAGGGATGGAGAGCCTTTATCCGTTGTGCCAAACCCAGCAGTTCCAAGGCGCGGATATAGGCCCAACCGATATCGATCTCCCACCAGCGCTGCGAGAACTTTGCGCGGCCGGGGTGCGCATGGTGGTTGTTGTGCAGCTCTTCGCCGGCCAAGAGTAGGCCCCAAGGAACGATGTTTCGCGCCGAGTCCACGCGCCGATAATTGCGGTATCCCCAGGAATGACCAAGACCGTTCAATACCCCCGCCGCCCAGAAGGGAACCCAGAGCATTTGCACGATCCAAACGATGAGCCCTGGTAACCCGAACAAGCCGACATCCAACATCAACATGACGAAAATCCCTAAGTGGCTCAGCGGTTCATAGACGTGGCGCTCGATCCAGTCGGCGGGCGTGCCTTTCCCATACTGCTTAACGGTCTCGGCATCGCTGGCCGCACGCTGGTACAGCAGTGCGCCCAGCCACAACACGCGCCCTAAGCCCAGGACCTGAGGGCTATGCGGATCGCTCACCGTATCGGAGGCAACGTGGTGCTTGCGGTGCACCGCTACCCACTCGCGTGTCTTCATGCCCGTGGTAAGCCACAACCACAGCCGCAACAGATGGCTTACCAAAGGGTCTAGATCTAAGGCCCGGTGCGCTTGATGTCGGTGCAGATAAATGCTGGCGGCGGCGATGGTGGCGTGCGTCATGGCCAGGGTAAGCAGAACAGTGCTTGTGGCGGTAAGCTCTAGCAGCGGCATGGCTTGCTCTCTCTTATTTCTTATTTCCGCGAGCGCCGCTTTTGCTTTAGAGCGCGTGCCTGTGGACTGACATTCTGTTTTCGCTCGCTGCGCTTTCGCTGGTAGTCATCGATCCAGAAATACGCGAATACTGAGAAAATTGCCACGGCAAACCCGGCTCCCAAGTGCTTAACGCCCGCGGCAGCGACCAATGTGCGCAACACCATGAACGATAGCAGGGCGCCCACTGCGGCTATCATGTTAAAACGCGTCATGGGCAAAAACCGCGCCGGTGGGCGTCGTTTAGTAGAAGACCTTAGGCCGGTACGAGATCTCCCTAACCCTCGCCTGCACCTCGGCCGCACCCGTCACCGGTTTGCCCTGCGCGGATTCCGCGCTTGCGCTGACTTCAGCATACACCCTGAACTTTTGACCGGGCTTCAAGCTCAGAACGAATTTGCGATCGATGGGGATGTATCCCTCTTCGGGTTTTGAGGTCGAGCCCACTTTTTCCTGGTTCAGGTCCAGTATGCGCGGGGAACCCGGTTCCGGAACCACGGTGAGAAACGCCTTAAGCGCGCCCTCGCCTTGGTCGAGTTGGGTGCGGCTGCGGTAATCGAGCTTGACGAGAATGGTTCCTAGAGTCGGCTTTTTTTCCTTACACTCAAGTTCATGTCCCAGGCGCGCCACAGCGTGCGCCTTTCCCGAACCGTTAAGGGATACCTCGGCTTTGATCTCGCCGCTGTCCTTGTCTTCGTGGTGGGCCGCTTGGGCGTCCGCGCAGCTGGCCTCGGAATCACCCTCGATAAACCCAAAATATTTGGGCTCTACCGCCTGCGTCTTGGTGTCCATATACATAACGAACGCCAAGCCGCCGATCATGGCGAAAAAAAGGACTATCATCACGGCCAATATCGTCGGCATAACCAGCCCTCCTGTTTTTGCTTTTTCTGTTAGGGAACCTTTGCAAAAGTTACTGCGCGGCCCACCTGCTTTGTCGCGTGCTCGCTCGTCGCTCGCCTATCCAGCTGATATGTACTCCGGGCATCCGGCCCTGCGCCCTTCGGGCCAGCCTGTCGGCTGTTCCAATTCGCTCCCGGCGAATTGGTCTCGCGACTCGCTCCGCGGCTTCGCGCATCTGGGCCTGCTCCTGACACTCTTGCACAGGTTCCTGGGGTTCGAAAGCCCCGCTTGCGAATTCTAAACCCTTCCACTCCCAAAAGCTCAAGGGGCGCGGTCGAAAACAGCCTCCAGCGCTTGCGCGTGCAGGAGCCCGTTCGATGTCAGCAAGGATCCACCGTATATAGAACGCCGACCGTCCAGAGTTGTCGCTTTGCCGCCCGCTTCCTCCACGATTACTTGCAAGGGGGCGATGTCCCAGGGTTGAAGCTGCGGGTCCAAGGCGATCTCGCCGCCGCCCTCGGCCACTAACACATGCTGGTAGAAGTCCCCAAAACCCCGCGCCCGGCGGGCACCGCGCATGAACCGCAGGACCCCTGGCGGCGGGTGCGGCGCTTCGGCGCTACCGAGCACGTCACTATGGAACACCTGGGCGCTCTCGATGTGCTTTATGGTCGAGACCCTGATCGGATCGTTGCCACGGAAGGCGCCTGCGCCGCGCGCCGCCTTCCAGCGCGTGCCAAGCGCTGGGGCAGACACGATTCCCGCGACCACCTCGTCGGCTTCCTCGATCGCCAGCAAGGTGGCAAACACGGGTATGCCACGGGCGAAGTTATGGGTCGCATCTATGGGATCGACGATCAAACGCAAAGGCCCCGAGCGCTGGGAACTGCCTTGTTCCTCCCCGAGAACATCCAGCTCCGGACATTCCTCACGCGCCAGGGCGCGTGCCATTCGCTCTATGGCTTTATCCGCCTCCGTTACCGGGCTGAGATCGGGCTTGCTCTCGACCTTAAGCTCTGGGGAGCGGAAAAATTGCCTGGCTATGCGATCTGCCCGCTCCGCGATGCGTTCCAAGAACGCCAACCAGTGTACGGGCGAGCGGGGCATCCCTTTAGTGTCTGGCAATCGTGTCGATAGCGACTAGGCGGGCGCCGGTGAAGGTCAGGATCCGCTGAAAGCTCCCGCTACCCGGGCGGTAATGCCACTGCTCGACCAGCGCTTCGTTGGCACCGGACACCGTTTCCTGGAACACCGGTGGGCCGCATTTCTCCATCACGTCGAGTTTGGTGTCGCCTGCTTTGACTAGGTGCGTGCCGCAACGGAAGGTATCGTCAGCCAATACGCCACCCGCCAGCCACCAGAAGATCCCTAGGGATGCGATAGCTAATTTGTTGTTCATTATAACTTTCTCCGCAAAACTTCCGATTAAAAGTGATCGCTTGTTCTCGAATCGCAAAGCACGTGTTTTTTCTGCCCATGAGCCACGCGCTCAACCTTTGACGCACAACACTTGTTTCAAGGTGTGCACGACCTCCACCAAGTCGGACTGGTTTTCCATTACCCGGTCGATATCTTTGTACGCTTGCGGGATCTCATCGAGCACGCCTTTATCCTTGCGGCATTCTACGCCCGCTGTTTGCCGTTCTAGGTCTTCGCGGGTGAATTTTTTCTTCGCCTGCGTCCGACTCATGCGCCGCCCGGCCCCGTGGGCGCAGGAACAAAAGGAAATGGGGTCGCCTTTTCCCCTCACGATGTAGGACTTCGCCCCCATGCTGCCGGGGATGATGCCAAGCTCTCCCTCGCCGGCGCGGATGGCGCCCTTGCGGGTAATGTAAAGCCTCTGTCCCTGGTGGTGCTCGAGCGCCACATAGTTGTGGTGGCAATTGATCGCTTCTTTTGAAATCTGAAAGCGCGGCAGCAGGGGACGCAAAGCGTCCTCCACCAAGCGCATCATCTCGCGCCGATTGACCAGGGCGTAGTCCTGAGCCCAGTGCACCGCCTCCACGTAATCATCAAAATACTCTGCACCCTCTTGAAAATAGGCCAGATCTTTATTGGGCAGATGGATCTGCTGGCGCTCAATGTCTTTGCGCGCGAGCGCGATAAAATACTGGCCGATGGCGTTACCGATCCCCCGGCTGCCGGAATGCAGCATGATCCAGACTCCATTTCCCTCATCCAGACAAAGCTCGATAAAATGGTTGCCCCCACCCAGGGTGGCGAGCTGCAAGGGCCAGCCTTGCTCAAGGCGCGGTTTGCCCTTGGCGATCTTTGGGTGCTTATCAAGAATGATCCGCAGCCGCTGTTGCAGCGGCTTTGTGCTGGAGCGCGGCACCGCTTCCGACTTGTGCATCGCGAATCCGACCGGCACCGCCCGTTCGATTGCCAACCGCAAAGGCTTCAGATTATCCGGTAAGTGGTCCGCTTTGAGCGACAGACGCACGGCGTTCATGCCGCAGCCGATGTCCACCCCCACCGCCGCGGGGATGATGGCCTCGCGGGTAGGGATGACCGCCCCCACGGTGGCGCCGATCCCCGCATGCACATCCGGCATAGCGGCGATGTGGTCATACACAAAGGGCAGCTCCGCCATCTCGCAAAGCTGGCGATAAGCCGAGACCTCCACCTCCTCGGTATAGACTTTTACCGGGACCTTACCTTGGGTTATTGTTTGCTTTACTGGCATTGCGGGCTCGCGGCGCAGCACCCCCGGGCTATGGGGGCGCAGGCGGCGAGGAAAGAAGTCAAAACATCCTTATCATAAACCAAAAATACCCGGAATCCTGAAAACTTGTGCCATCCACAGCCGGGTTTCGTTCCTCAACTAAGCCCACGCCCTGCGATCCGGGCATTCGGTAGATCGCGCACGCGGCTCGCGGCGTTGTACCAGCGTTTCGAGGTGGCGTAGGTAAGCGCGTCCCGCGTACAATCGGCCTGTGATCCGCCTATCCATAAACGTGGTTGAGAATCTCGCGCGCGAGATCTTGCTGCTCAGGCGTAGCCCCCAAGCACACTTGGGCGCGGGTCTGTGGGGCTTCCCCGCCGGGCGCCTCGCGCCCCGAGAAACTCCATCGCAATGCGCGCTGAGAGAATTAGCCGAAGAAATCGGAGCGGAGCACTGCATCGAGTCGATTTCCGCGCTCGGTCCGATCCGCGATACATTCTACGGAGGTATTTTTGACGTTTACCTCTTTCACCATAGATGGCTTAAGGGACGCATTGTGTTGAACCACGAACACACACAGTACGCGTGGGTGGGTCGGGAAATCTACAAGCGCTATTCCGTCATGGACGGTATCGACGAAGATCTCGCGTATTTAAGCGTGTGGCCATGCAAGTTCTTGAACCAGGATAAGCTCCCCCCTCGCTAGGATTGTTGCGTCACTACGCGCCCAAGGAAGGCCAGGCCGCGCTCTGTACGTACAAGTTCTGAGGGGAAAATAAAAGCAAAGCCTGACCCTTGAGCCTACCACTTGGACCTCTGCAATCACGTTATCACGGACATGAAGAGCGCGAGTAGCACCGCTGCGGCCGCGACATTTTTGTGATCATTGCCGGGTCAATACGGAGGTCCAGCAGGATATCCAGATGGTACATCGGATCTGCCAGCGCTTGGTGGGGGAGCGTATCGCGCTCATCCACTCGGGCTAACGCTTGATGGCCGCATAATTCTTGCTATACTGTTGACGCGACTTGGGATTCGAAACCAAGCACGTCTCTGACCCTCCCCCGTGCGTTATTTCGGCAGGTTTTCTGGTTAGCGACGTTTGGATCGCGGAATAGCGTCGCGGTCCCGCTGAAGAGAACCTGGCGGTAGCCCTGCCACACGGTCACTGCCTTTAATGTCTCGTGAGCGGTCGTCTCTGGCCACCGGGATGGCCGGCGGTGTCGCTTCGGCTGGACGTGGTTCCTATGTCTCCATTGTGATCCGTCCGTGGCTGGCGGGTGAGGATACTGTATTGTCATTTGAAAGCTTAAATTTAGATCGGGCTTTGCTCCGTGCCATTGCGGCCAGCGGCTTTGAGTCCCCAACCGATATCCAAAAAGCATCCATACCCCTTGCCCTGAAAGGGCGGGATATCATGGCTTGTGCACAAACTGGGACGGGTAAAACAGCGGCTTTCGTTTTGCCCGCCTTGCAACGCTTGCTGTCACCGCCCGCCATACACGGCCGTGGTCCGCGGGTGCTGGTGCTGACACCCACCCGAGAATTGGCGAATCAAGTTAACGAGGTCATCCGACAGCTCGGGCGGTACACGTCGTTGAAAACAGGCACCATCGTCGGTGGCCTGGCTTATCCGCCGCAAGAACGCATGCTGAGCAAACCCCTGGATCTGTTGGTGGCGACCCCAGGCCGTCTGATGGATCACATGGAGCGCCGCAGGGTAGATTTTTCCCGCTTGGAGCTTTTCGTCCTCGACGAGGCCGATCGCATGCTCGACATGGGCTTCATCGACGACGTCAAGCGTATCGCCGCGGCCATCCCCACCGATCCCCAAACCCTGTTGTTCTCGGCCATACTGGAGGGGGAAATCCTGAAAGTCGCCGCCAAGCTGTTGAAAGAACCGGCCCGCGTGCAGATGGGGGGGGGTGAAGCGTCGCCATGAACTGATCGCGCAGCGCCTCCACCAGTGTGACGATCTAAACCACAAACACGCACTGCTCAATCACTTGTTGAAAGACACGGCGGTCTATCAAGCCATCGTGTTTACCGCTACCAAGCGAAGCGCCGATAAGCTCGCGGGCGTGCTGGGCGCCGACCAAGGGGTCCAAGCTGCGGCGCTGCATGGTGATCTGCGCCAAGGGGCGAGGAACCGAATCGTCGAACGCTTGCGCCGCGGTAAACTTCGGGTGCTGGTGGCGACCGATGTGGCCGCCCGCGGTTTGGACTTCAGCGATATTACGCACGTCATCAACTTCGATCTGCCCATGGTGCCGGAGGACTATGTCCATCGTATTGGCCGGACGGGACGGGCAGGATCCGCAGGCACCGCGATTTCTTTGATCGGTCCTAACGATAGAGCGAAAATTGCGCACATTGAGCGCTTGCTGGGCTATCATCTGGATCGCGAGACCATTCCGGGACTGGAACCACGCAGGTCGGAGCCATTAGCTGGGCGCCATCCCCAAAAACCCGCGCGCCCGGGCACGCCTCACCGAGGCCACGCCAGCCAGAAGTCCGATACGCATCACCGGCGTTGGAACAAGCGGTCCAGTCGCGCCCAGCATCGCAACAACAGTACGGCGCGTACCCTTAGCCGCAAACCAAGGGATCTGTAGCCGACGAAAGCCGAGCGTGTAACGCCTAAGCGGACACGCGCGCTGCGCTTTGGCACATCGGGTGGTGCGACAATTTGCCGCATGTTCAAACCGTTGTGATGCCGGTACACTAGCGTTACGCTGGTTTGCAAAGCCGTCCGTCGCAAGTTGCCCGGCGTGGGTCCGGGGAAGTGAGCCTATTTCACTATTCCTGCGCCGCTTTGCTTTGCCCTGAGCCTTCTGGCTCGCAGATCCGGTAGAATAAGGCAGACAATAGGCTGGTTTTGAAGTCAGTCCAAAGCGGAGTCGTAAATGGCAAATGTCCTAATCCACTCAAGGTGCGCACCGAAACGGCGTGCCTACTTTAACCGTAGCCCAGATCGGCGCGCGTATTTCTTGGCAGGCTCATGGGCGATCCTGGCCGCGCTTTCCTCCAGCGCGGCGCCGCTCGATGCCGCGATTCAAACTGATATGGAGACCCAGGCGGTAGGCGCCAGCTCGCAGAAGCAGGTAGAAAAGCTCGACGATGCCACCCGTGCCATGGTCAATGAATACCGCCAGGGGATCGCCGAGCTCGAAAGCCTGCAGAGCTACCACGAGCAATTGCAGAAGGAGGTGCAAAGCCAGGATAAAGAGCGCCTATCGCTGGATAAGCAGTTGGCCGAAATAGAAGTCACCCAGCGCCACATCCTGCCCTTGATGTTACGCATGCGTGAAGTGTTGGAAGAATACGTCTCGCTTGATGCGCCGTTTCTGCAACAAGAGCGCAGCAAGCGCATTGCGGAACTGCGCTCCATGATGGACCGCTCGGACGTGGATCTGGCCGAGAAATACCGCCGGCTTATGGAAGCTTATCAAGTGGAGACCGATTACGGGCGCACCATAGAGGCCTACCGCGAAAATCTGAAGGGCAGGGATCAGACGGTGGATTTTCTGCGCCTTGGGAGGCTTGGGCTTTATTACCTGACGCTCGATCGGCGCGAGGCCGGCTACTGGGACAAGGAGAGCAAAGCTTGGACAGCGCTCCCGCTGGAGTACCGCATCGCTGTTGAGCAGGGGTTGCGCTTCGCGCGCAAACAAGCGGCCCCCGATTTACTCAAGCTGCCCGTGCCGTCCCCCGAGCCGGGAACAGCCGAATTGCGGTCGGAGGTGAAACCATGAGGTCCCTCATCGCAAGCGCCCTGATCGTGGCGCCACTTAGCCTTGGGGCGGCGGAAAAGGCAACGAGCCTGGAAGAGCTGGTAAAGCGGGCGCGGGAAGAACGCATCCTGGAAAACCAGGCGCTGGCGAAACGCGAGGCGCAATTTCGCGCCGCCCACCACCAGCAGCAGGCCTTGCTGGACAAACTGCGGGCGGAGCTGGCGGCCGCGCACGGGCGCGGGGAAGCGCTCAAGCTCCGCTACGAAGAGAATCTGACGGTGCTGAAAGCAAAATCGACCGAGCTTGCGGAGAAGACGGGATCCCTCGGCGAGATCTTCGGGGTGGCGCGCCAAGTGGCGAAGGACACTCAAAGTCTGCTTTCCTCCTCGCTGGTCTCTGCCCAGAAACCAAACCGTGAGGACCTGCCCGCGCAGATCACAAAGCGCAAGGAAAACCCGTCCATCGACGAGCTTGAGCAATTGTGGCTTTTGCTGCTTGATGAGATGTTGGAATCAGGGCGAGTCGCGAGCTTTAAAACGGCGCTGACGGTGGCCAGTGGTGAGCAGCGCGAACAAGAGGTGGTACGGGTGGGTGTCTTCAACGCCCTCTCCGGGGGCCGTTACCTAAATTACCTGCCGGAAACAAAGCGCTTAGTTGAGCTGGGGCGCCAGCCGCCAGAGCGCTTACAGAGTCTGGCGCGGGAGTTCGAGGGATCGAAATCCGCCCTGCTGCCGGTCGCCCTTGATCCCTCACGCGGCTCCATCCTCGCGCTCCTGGTGGAATCCCCGGGTTTCATCGAGCATATCCAGAAGGCCGGCGCTATCGGCTATCTGATCCTGGGGCTCGGCGGGCTCGCCCTGCTCATCGTGGGCGAGCGCTTCACGATGCTAAGCATCATTCGGCGCCGGCTGGAGAATGAGAAGAAAAACCCCGCCCCCAGCGGCGACAATGCCCTGGGCAGGCTGCGCCTGGTATGCACAGAAAACCCCGAGCTCGATGCCGATACCCTGGCGCTCAAGCTCGATCAAGCCATGGTGGGGGAGATGCCGCGCTTCCGACGCTGGTTGCCGAGCCTCGCGGTATTCGCCACTGCCGCCCCGCTGATGGGCTTGCTCGGCACGGTGGTAGGGATGATCGACACTTTCCAGTCCATGTCGCTTTTCGGCGCCGGGGACCCCAAGCTGGTCTCCGGCGGGATCTCGCTTGCCTTGGTTGCGACCGAGCTCGGTTTAGTCGTGGCGATCCCCATCTTGCTGTTGCATAGCTGGCTGCATGGATTAAGCAATCGCTTGATTCAGAGTTTGGAGGAAGAGGTGGCTGCGCTGATCTCGAAGCGTGAGGAGCAATTGCATGGGTTGGCTGCGTGAGCTGATCGACAGGCTGCAAGCGCTCCTCGATCGGGGCGGTGAGGTGATGCCTTATATCTTGATCCTCTCGTTCATTCTGTGGATCCTGATCCTCGAGCGCTACTGGTTTTTGTTATTCACCTACCCGCAGGAGCTCAAGCACCTGCGAGAAGCGTGGGCGGCCAGGCGCGAGCGCCGCTCGCGTGCCGCGCGTAAGCTACGTGCCCATTTGGGTGCCCAATTCACGGCCGCGACGCGGCGGTCGCTGCCTGTTATCCGCACCATTATTCAAGTGTTGCCGCTGCTCGGGCTTTTAGGCACGGTCACCGGCATGATCGAGACCTTCGAGGTGATCACGGTGTTCGGGGGTAACAATCGACGGGGCGTGGCCTCAGGGATCTCTGAAGCACTGTTCTGCACCATGGCGGGCTTGGTTACCGCGCTTTCAGGACTGTACTTCAGCGTGCACCTAGAGGGCCGTGCTCGGCGTGCCGGCGATCAAGCGCTTTCGGCACTGAACATAGAATAGAAGTTGCCAGAACGAGCCGCTAACTTAGAAAAACGGGAGTCGATAGCCTATGCTACGCCGTAGTTATACCGACAGTGAATACCAGCCGGTTTATATCAACGTTATACCGCTCATCGATGTGATGTTCTTCCTGGTGCTCTTCTTCGTCGCCACCTCGTCCTTCGTGCGGGAGACCGGAATAGACGTCAATCGCCCGGCCGCCAAGAGTGCCGCCCAACAACCTCATGCCAACATCATCATCTCGGTCACCAAGAACGGGGAAGTCTGGATCGACCGCCGTAAGGTCGATATTAGGGCCTTACGTGCCAATGTCGAGCGCCTAATCGCGGAGAATCCCGGAAGCTCAGTCATCATCGCGGCCGACGAGGAGACCCAGACTGGGATCTTGGTCCAAGCGTTGGATGAGACCCGCTTGGCCGGGGTGGAGAATGTCGCCATAGCCGCCTTTGAGCCATGACCAAGCGTGGGTTTGAGGCGGGGCGTATAGCGTACCTGGTAAGCGGGGCTTTGGCGATGAACCTGCTGCTCTTCCTGGCTATGGAACAGATGGCCTCAAAGCTCCACTCGGCACCCGTGCTGCGCGCCTTTAAGCTGGTGGATTTCGTGCGCCTGAAGCGCGAAACACCTCCTCCCGAGGTTAAAGAGCGCGTCCCGCCGCCCAAAACAGAGCAAGGCCTGACTCCGAGAATGGACGTTCCGATCCCCTTCTCGGTGCCGACACCGGCGGTCGATGAGCTGAGTGTGCCAGCACCCAACATCGGAATTCCGATGCGCATCGCCGGCGGCCCGTACATCGGTAAGCTGGCCCCGGGGGGTGGGGGGTATCGGGAGCCGATCCCCCTGGTGCGGATCCAGCCGCTTTATCCCCCGCACGCGCGAGACCAGCGCATCGAAGGGTTGGTCCGGGTCGCGTTTACCGTGGACGTGGACGGCTCGGTGAAAGACCCCGTGATCGTGTCCTCCAAGCCAACCGAGATCTTCGACTACGCCGTGCTCTCGGCCATCCGCCATTGGAAATTCGAGACCAAAATCGTAGACGGCAAAGCCGTGCCTTGGTCTGCGCAACAGACGGTAGCATTCAGGATGGATAGATAATGTCAAACGCAAATTCCATGGCACGCATTTCGCGCTACTGCTTAGCGATCTTCATGCTCACGGCGATGGTCTCGGCGCCGATTGCCAAAGACGCCGAACAGGAGGGCAACGTTCCCGAAGAACAACAGAGCGTCTCTCAAGCCACCTACGAGAGTCTGGCCAAAGCCCGCAAGTTGCTGGACCAACAGCACACTGGCGAGGCCTTGGGGGTTCTGCATGAGTTGCTGCCGAAAGTCAAAGACACTGCCTATGAGGCCGCTCTGACGCAGCAGGCGCTGGCCTATGTGCACCTCGCGCGCAAGGATTACCCCAAAGCCATTGGTGCCATAGAGGCCGCTCTAGCCAAGGAGAACCTGCCGAGCAAGGTCGGCCACAGCCTGTATTACAACTTAGCTCAAGCTTACATTCAAACCGAGGACTATGGCAGGGGGCTAAAGGCCCTCGATCAGTGGTTCGCCAAAGAGAAAAATCCGCCCGCAGATGCTTACTATCTTGCCGCGATCACGCATCATCGCCTCAAGCAAGCGGATGCCGCCATAAGGGCACTTCAGCGTGCCATCGCCAAAGCGGGTAAATCCCGGGAGGATTGGGACCAGCTTCTGCTCGCGCTCTATTTCGAGAGCCAGCGTTACGCCGAGGCCATCCCGGTATTAAAAAAGCTGCTGGTAGCCCATCCGCACAACAAGGACTACTGGCATTACCTCACAGACGTCCAGCTTCAGCTCAAGCGCGAGGCCGAAGCGCTGGCCACCCTCAAGCAGGCCCATCGCTTGGTGGAGTTGCGTGAAGCCGATCTGGTCCGTCTGGCCCAACTCAATCTGCGAGCCAACATCCCCTTCAGCGCCGCGCGTCTGCTGGAGCGTGAGATGCAGAGCGGCCGGATCCGCAAGACCAGCGCCAATCTCGAGCTCCTGGGAAATAGCTGGGCCATGGCGCGCGAGCCCGAGCGCGCAGTCACCGCGTTTGAGCAAGCGGCGGCAGCCAGCGGCAAAGGCACGATCCATCTCGAAATCGCGCATATGCACCTCGGCATGGAGCATTGGGCGGAGGCGGCCCGTAGTCTCGAGCAGGCCCTATCCCGCGGCGGCTTGAACGATCCCGCTTACGCCAACCTCTTGCTCGGCTACGCTTGCTATCATCAGGGAGACAATGCCCGTGCGGCCTCGGCCTTGAAGCAAGCCGCTAAAAGCAAGCGCCACCGAGTTCAAGCCCAACGCCTGCTCGGGCAGGTCGAGAAACCGAAGAGCGTTGCCACGACGCAGGAATAGGCGTTTCAATACCCTTCTTCAACGAAAGTCTGCTATTGCGCTTACAGACTGGCCATCATCTACCATCGGGGTCGACGAGCGTGTTCCCGAGGTACGATAATTTGCCATATCTACTACTTCTGCTTACCCGATTTCGCGGATCAGCCCCTCTCTCAGCCAGCGCTTCAAGAGACTCACAGCTCGCAGCGGCACTGCGTCATCCTTATGCCAGCGAGTCAGTCGCTCACAAAGAGCGGCGAAGCTATCGCCGCGGGCTGCGCCCTCCATGGCATCTGTCTCATCGATCTCTAGCGTCCGGTAGCGCGTGGTCAAGTGCTCCCGCCAGACGAGGTGAGCGAGCGGCTGGGGTAAGGAGATCGGATCCGGCAGCGGCGTTTTATCCTGCACGGCACGCCATAAGGCGACGATGTTCCAATGGCAAGACAGGGTTTGCAGGGAAGGATGAAAACGCAGTCTTAGCGCAGGCCATTCCGGCGGGGGAATGGGGGTGAGGTCCGCTTCCTTGGCCACGGCCACATCGGGGGCATCGAAGGCTTCGACCAGGGCCCATTCGAATCGCGCCAGTTCGGGAAAATGTGGGGGGTAATTGGGATCCGACAAAAAACTCGCCATGCTCTGCCCTAGCCAGCGCAGAGAGAAAGACCGGGAGGGGTGGAGATCGATATAGGCATGGCAAAGGGTGGTAAATCCTTCTTCCCCGAGTAGGGCTTGAACCACAGGATAGTCCTTGCCGAGGGCTTCGACCAAGCGCGAGCGATACGCATGTTGGTAGATGCCGAGCCGTTCGGAAACAGCCCGTTTTTCATCGCCCGCGAGATGGCTCAGGACAGCATCGTCGCCTGCTTGCAGGCTGCGCCGAAACCACGCTTGCAACTCTTGCAAGCCGATCATCGGATCGCCGCGTAACGCCCCGGCGCCAGCGCCTCTGTAGCTA
>JBOIEE010000344.1:0-8967 GCA_050740975.1 Gammaproteobacteria bacterium
AATCCATCCAGACCAAACTCGCTCGGTGCCGTCAAACTTTGGAGCAGATCAAGCCCGGCTGTACCGCACCGCGCAGCAGAACAAAGAAAACCAAATCACCAGTTATTTCTCGGACACTACACTAGCGGGAAGCGATGACCCAATACCCCTCAACGGAACGCTTTCCGACTCAACGTATGTTTTTCGCTCTGTGGCCGGATGAGGAGGTGCGAGCGAGCATTGCTGCACTCGCTTCGGAAATGCCCCTGCGTGGCGTGCGGCCGATCCCCGCTCAGAATCTTCATGCCACGCTCGTTTTTCTCGGCAGCATCACCCGTGACATGCGCCATGCCCTCGAGTGCGCCGTCGATGGTTTGCGCAGGCGGCCGTTTGAGTTGGTATTGGACGCCCACGGTTGGTGGCGCAGGTCCCAAGTGTTCTGGGTCGGCGCTTCGATGGCGCCGCCGGAGCTGACGCAACTGGTCGCTGGTCTTAATTCGGCCGCTGCCGAGCTGGGCGTGAAAACCGATCCCAGACCTTATCAGCCGCATGTGACCATCGCCCGTAAGGTCAATCGCCCTACATATGTGAGTGCTTTTCAGCCTATCGCTTGGAAAGTGGCAGATTTTTGTCTCGTCGAGTCCGTTACCGGCTCGGGCGGTGCGGTATATTGCGTGCGCCGGAGCTGGCCCTTGGCGGATGCATGGCGGATGCAGAGATAACTCTAGAACGCTAAGCTTTGTGGTACCCTTGGCTATTTCGTAGCATGGGGACGCTAAGCGAACGAATCGAGAGGAAACAGGATGGAGGAAGACAAAAAACGGGCGTTAAGCGCGGCCTTGAGCCAGATCGAACGACAGTTTGGTAAAGGCTCGGTGATGCGCATGGGCGATGTGGGCGTGGTCCGGGATGTGGACACGATCCCCTCTGGCTCTCTCGCCCTGGATATCGCGCTTGGGGTGGGCGGGCTGCCGCGCGGGCGCGTGGTGGAGATCTACGGTCCCGAGTCATCGGGCAAAACCACTATGGCCTTGCACGCCATTGCGGAGGTGCAGAAGGCGGGAGGCACCGGCGCGTTTATCGATGCCGAGCACGCGCTCGATCCTGTCTATACGGGCAAGCTTGGGGTCAAGGTGGGAGAATTACTGATCTCGCAACCCGATACCGGGGAACAGGCCCTCGAAATCACCGATATGCTGGTTCGTTCCGGGGCCGTCGATGTGATCGTCATCGACTCGGTCGCGGCTTTGACCCCAAAGGCGGAGATCGAAGGCGAGATGGGAGACAGCCACATGGGATTGCAAGCGCGATTAATGTCGCAGGCGCTGCGCAAACTCACCGCCAACATCAAACGTGCCAATACCCTGGTGATATTTATCAATCAAATCCGAATGAAGATCGGAGTCATGTTCGGGAACCCCGAAACCACCCCGGGGGGCAATGCCTTGAAATTCTACGCCTCGGTGCGGCTGGACATACGGCGCATCGGCGCCATCAAGAGCGGAGAGGAGGTCATCGGCAACGAGACTCGGGTGAAAGTGCTCAAGAACAAGGTGGCGCCTCCGTTCAAAGAAGCACTGTTCGATATCCTGTACGGTGAAGGCGTCTCCCGAGAGAGCGAGCTGATCACCCTCGGTAGCCAATACGGCGTGCTGGAGAAGACCGGGGCTTGGTACAGCTACAAGGGCGATCGCTTAGGCCAGGGCAAAGACAACGTGCGCACGTTTCTAAAGGACAACCCCAGCGTGCGCAGTGCGCTGGAGGCCGAGATCCGTGCCAAAGCGCTGCCCAGTGCCCAGCGAGCGAAACCCGCCCAGAGCAGGGAGGTCGAAGCCTGAGCGACGACATCCACCGCGCGTGCTTCCGGGCCGCCCTGGCGGTCCTTGCCCAGCGCGAGCACTCGCGCCTTGAACTCCAAACCAAACTTTTGGCACGGGGATTTGCTCACGAGATCGCGGTCCACGTGGTGGCGCAGCTTGAAGAGCAGGGCATTTTAAGTGAGAAACGCTATGTGGAGACCTTTGTCTATCAAAGGGTCAATAGGGGGCAAGGGCCGTTGAAGATCATTCAACAACTGCGGGCGCGCGGCGTAAAAGAAGGCATGCTAGACGAATATGTGTCGATCGTTTCCCGCGAATGGCTACAGCGGGCGGCCGAGGTCCGCGCCAAGCGTTTTGGCCCAGAGCTGCCTCAAGAAGCGCAGGAAAGGGCGCACCAATTCCGGTTCTTGCAGTCTCGCGGCTTCACCACAGAGCAGATAAAGCGGGTGCTGCGTCCCAGCGACGAATTGCTATGAGCAGCAGCGCCGAGCTTCGCCAGCTCTTCCTCGATTTTTTTGCCAGGCACAAGCACCAGCTTGTTCCGAGTAGCCCGCTGATTCCAGCGAATGACCCCACCCTGCTCTTTACCAACGCGGGCATGGTGCAGTTCAAAGACGTCTTTCTCGGTAACGAAAGCCGGCCGTACAAACGGGCGGCCTCCAGCCAATGCTGTGTGCGGGCAGGCGGCAAGCATAATGACCTCGAGAACGTGGGCTATACGACGCGCCACCATACCTTCTTTGAGATGCTGGGCAATTTCAGTTTCGGGGATTACTTCAAACGGGAAGCTATAGCCTATGCCTGGGAGTTTTTGACTGAGACCCTTGGTCTGTCTCGGGATCGGCTTTGGATCTCCGTGTTCAAAGAGGATCATGAGACCGCCGTGATCTGGCGCGATGAGATCGGGGTGGCGGCGGATCGCATCGCGCGCTGCGGAGAGACAGACAACTTTTGGACCATGGGGCCTACCGGCCCTTGTGGACCGTGCACCGAGATCTACTACGACCACGGCCCGCAACTGCTGGGTAGCCCGCCCAGTCGCAGGGGTGCGAAAGGCGACCGCTACGTGGAGATCTGGAACCTCGTGTTCACGCAGTACGATCGCGACGCTCAAGGCAAGTTGACGCCTATTCCTCGGCCCTGCGTCGACACGGGGATGGGTTTAGAGCGCATCGGCGCCGTCATGCAGGGCGTGCATAGCAACTATGAGATCGACAGCTTCCAGCGTTTGATCACCGCGATCGCGGCTCTTTGCGACGGCAAAGATGCAAACCAAAGCTCGCTCCAGGTGATCGCCGACCACATTCGATCGTGTGCCTTCATCGTCGCCGAGGGTGTCGTGCCTTCGAACGAAGGCCGCGGTTATGTGTTGCGGCGCATTATCCGCCGCGCCATTCGCCACGGACATAAGCTCGGTTTACGTGAGCCTTTTTTCTATCAGCTTGTTGCTGTCTTAGGCCATGACATGGGGCAAGCCTATCCGCATCTGGTACAAGCGCAAGCTAGGATCGAGCGAGTACTGCGGCAAGAGGAAGCGCGCTTTGCAGAGACCCTGGATCAGGGTCTTAAGGTGTTGGATCAGGCGCTCGGAAAACTAAGCGGCCGCACCATCCCCGGGCAAATCGTGTTTCAACTATACGATACCTTTGGTTTTCCAGTCGACCTCACGGCGGACATCGCGCGTGAGCGCGGGCTTAAGCTGGACATGCCGGGTTTTGAACAGGCGATGCAAGAACAACGTGCGCGCGCGCGTGCGGCAAGCCAGTTTCACATCGCGGCGGGGGCCGCCTCGTTGCCCAAGCTCTCGGAAAAAGATGGGCCACAGAAAACAGCCTTCTGCGGCTACGATTCGCTGAAAAAACGAACGCTCATCACCCATATGTTCATCGATGGAGAAGCCGTCGATGTGGTGGAGGCAGGACAGAGCGGGGTTTTGGTATTACGCGAAACCCCTTTCTATGCGGAGTCCGGTGGCCAGGTGGGTGACATTGGAGTCATCCGAGCACGAAAAGGTGCCTTCGTGGTCCGTGATACTCAGCAGCGGGCAGGCGTGCATCTGCACCTCGGGACGGTGACCGTGGGGGAGTTACGGATCGGAGACCCGGTGCAAGCCAGTGTTGACGGTAAAGTTCGCGCGGCGACGGTGTTGAACCACTCAGCAACGCATCTCCTGCACGCCGCGCTACGGCGTGTGTTGGGTGAGCACGTGGTACAAAAGGGCTCACTGGTGGCGCCCGACCGATTGCGTTTCGACTTCTCGCATGGCGAACCGGTGTCGCCCCAACAACTGCGCGACATTGAGTGCTTGGTGAATCGAGAGATCCGAGGAAATCACCAGGCTAGAGTCCAGACCATGCCTCTGGAGAACGCCCTTCAGAGCGGTGCATTGGCGCTGTTCGGCGAAAAATATGAGGGGTCGGTGCGGGTGTTGCGCATGGGGGATTTTTCCATGGAGCTTTGTGGTGGCACGCATGTCAAGCGTACCGGTGACATCGGCTTGTTTAAGATCCTGTCGGAGTCCGGCGTCGCATCGGGGATCCGCCGCATTGAAGCGCTCACGGGCGAAGTAGCGCTGGAAAGCATGGAACAAACGGAGACCAGACTCAGCGATATCGCTATTTGGGTGAAGGCCTCGCGCGAGGAGGTCGCGGAAAAAGTAGAGCAACTCGTACACCGGGCGCGCCTGCAAGAAAAGGAACTGCAAACGCTCAAGAGCACGATCGCACGACAAAAAGGAGCGGATCTGTGCGAGCAGGCGGTGGAGATCGGGGGTGTCAAGGTGCTCGCCGCACGGATTGAGCAAGCCGATGCGGGGGAGTTGCGGAACACCGTAGACCAACTGCGAGACAGACTCGGCACCGCAGCGGTGGTGTTAGCGACGATCGATGATTCCAAAGTGCGGCTGGTCGCCGGGGTGACAAAAAACGCGACAACCAAACTAAGCGCGAGCGAGCTAGTAAACTACGTCGCGGCCCAAGTGGGTGGTAAAGGGGGGGGCCGGGAAGACTTGGCCCAAGCCGGGGGTACTGACCCGAGCAAGCTCACGAGCGCTTTGGCCGGGGTCGCGGATTGGGTCAGACACCGACTCGAGGGTCGTTCTGGGTGATCGGGCGCAGGCCGTTCCAAGGCGACCATTCATTAATAAATATCCGCTACGGTTCCCTAAGTTCGACAGGCTCCTAGTGCAGTAGCTTCTTATCGTTCTCGCATGGCGTTTCTGGTGCAGAAATATGGCGGTACATCGGTGGGCAGCGTTGAGCGCATCAAAGCCGTGGCCCACCGACTGTCAAAGGCTCGCCGCGCTGGCCATCAATTGGTGGTGGTGGTATCGGCCATAAGCGGGGAAACGGACCGCCTGCTGAGCTTGGCCAAAGGGATCAGCGCACATCCCAATGGGCGCGAGCTGGATGTGCTGCTGGCAACGGGAGAGCAGGTGACGATCGCGCTGTTGTGCATGGCTTTGGAAGCACTCGGATGTCCGGCGCGCTCCTATTTGGCTTCGCAGGTCAAGATCAGCACCGACAGCACGTATAACAAAGCACGTATCCTAAGCATCGACAGCGGCCCTATCTGCGACGATCTCCAGGCCGGCAAAGTCGTAGTAGTTGCTGGCTTTCAAGGGGTCGATGGGGACGGCAATATCACAACCCTCGGTCGCGGAGGCTCCGACACCACAGCGGTCGCCCTGGCCGCAGCGTTGAACGCCGAAGAGTGCCAGATTTATACAGATGTGGACGGTGTTTATACCACCGATCCCAAGATCGTCCCCGAAGCACGCCGGCTCGATCAGATCACTTACGAAGAGATGTTAGAGATGGCAAGTCTTGGTGCTAAGGTGCTTCAGATCCGATCGGTGGAGTTTGCCAGCAAGTACGGGGTTCCCGTGCGGGTGTTGTCTTCCTTCACAGAGGGCGAGGGTACGCTGATAAAACCTGAGGACACTAGCATGGAACACGTTCTAATTTCAGGGGTCACCGCCAACCGCGATGAAGCCAAGGTCACGCTCGTCGGCGTCCCAGACAAACCGGGTATCGCCAGCGCGATCCTTGGCCCGATAGCGCAGTGCAACATTGAAGTCGATATGATCGTGCAGAACATCGGCTCCGATGGAACGACGGACTTCACGTTCACGGTACACCGTAACGACTACGAGCGGACCATGGGAATTCTTAAAGATGTGGCCAGCCAGATGAATGCTCGGCAGATCGAAGGTGATAATAAAATCGCCAAGATTTCAGTCATCGGTGTGGGCATGCGCTCGCACGCGGGTATAGCGGTTCAAATGTTCGGGGCTTTGGCGGCGGAGGGAATCAATATCCGCATGATCTCCACATCGGAGATCAAAATCTCGGTGGTGGTGGACGAGAAGTACCTGGAGCTCGCCGTACGCACCTTGCATTCCGCATTTGGGCTGGAACGGGAGCCCAAAATTTCTTGAGCTTGGAGAGCGGTATCGGTTCCTGGCACCCCGGGGGTATCAATCGAAATGCGCAGTGTTAGAATAACGTCTCGATAACGTCTCGATGCATCGGGAAACCTGGGGGAGGGGATGAACTTTGGTAGCGTCCTAGGGACCTAACGTTAACACATCCCCGCGTGTATATATTTTATGGAGTTTGGAGAAATGCTTATCCTGACCAGACGAGTGGGCGAATCCTTGATCATTGGGGATGATGTCAGCATTACGGTGTTAGGCATTAAGGGCAATCAAGTCAGGCTGGGGGTCGCCGCACCAAAAGAAATCTCGGTTCACCGGGAAGAAATCTACCAGCGGATCCAGCAAGAAAAAGCCAAGGCGCAAGAAGAAATTCCCTCTAACGTTGGGGCTGCGGACCCAGGCGACTGATCGTTGGGTGAGTTCCATCCGGGCACCCTGAAAATAGGTGAGGGGGACGTGGCGATGGGCCCCTAGCGAGAACGAGGTGGACACACAACCAACCGGAAAGATGGCCGTTCGGCTGGCCGATTTGTCGGGAACAAATCGGAACCTGGAAGTCGGCCCGAAGGGTGAAGTACAGGGGAGGTACGGAGTAAGGCGCTTCCCTGCTAAGGGGCGAGGTGGAAACAGAAAAAGACACTTAACGTGTCTTTTCCCCGCCGAGCGGGTGACCGTGGAAGGTCACCCTGGAAACACGCTACAGGGATGTAATGGTATAACCCTTAACTAGAGTCGGGCGGTAACGATCAACCGGAGAGATGGCCGAGCGGCTGAAGGCGCTCCCCTGCTAAGGGAGTATGGGGTCAAAAGCTCCATCGAGGGTTCGAATCCCTCTCTCTCCGCCATAACGCTAAGAGGCTACATCTGTGTCTTAGGGACGAGCGGGAAATGCGCGCAGTCTACGACACCAGCGAGCGTCGGCGCCAAGGACGGCGGCACTGGAGTTCATTAGCCCGCGCCCGTAGCTCAGCTGGGCGAGGCGGAAACAGAAATCGGTCCGGTGGACCGATTTCCCGCAGAGCGCCACGCCAGGGATGGCGGGGCTGGAGATCGTCGGAGCCATAGACGTCTCGCCGAGGACGGCTGGCACTAGAGTTCATTAGCCCGCGCCCGTAGCTCAGCTGGATAGAGCACCAGGCTACGAACTTGGGGGTCGGGAGTTCGAATCTCTCCGGGCGCGCCAAAAACCTAATGTTGGATCAAGTTGTTGGCGCATCATATGTTCCCCGCTTTTGCTTGAGCACCACGATTGCGGGACTTTTGCGGGACTCTCCAGTTCCGACACCCGTATCTCCCAGTCCCATCGCAGACGACACACTTCCTGTTCCCTGCAACCGGTGTTGACCTTGAATAGCGCCATTCGGGCCAAATGGTCCGCAAGTTCCTTAAACAACCGCGTTTGCTCGTCCCATGACAGGGGATAAGGCTTTCGCGCATCGATTACCTTGAGCAGTTTGATCTTCGGTGGGCGCTCTAGCAAGGTCAGGCTGTTCTCGTCTAACCACTCGGAGGCACCACCCCACCTAGGGAGCAACTCCCCAGGCGTGAAGGGATCGACAGGCTTAAACCTGCGCGCCCCTTCCCGATCCAGGAGGCGCTTAGCGAGGCTACCGTAAAACCGTAGCAAAAGACGCAGCGTATCCTCGTACACGTTTATGGCATTTGTAAATACCCCTGATCAATCCGCCTACAATCCGCCAAACGTAGCGGTTTGTCTTGAACAGAACAGGCGGCGAGATCGGCGAAGAAAGGAGTCTGGCCGATAACGCCGCGGAGTTTCCAGCATGGTTTCTTCTCGTTGCTCGCACAGCTATTGCGCCTGTTCCTGGAGTTCCAAACAGCTTACCGCAGGGCAGTAGACAACCCCATGGCCGCCGAAGAGAGGATCACGAAATTTTATGTGCAGTGATCCCAGGAGGAACTCATCGTCCGGCACTTACCGAAGCGACTCTACATAGTGTTCCGCTACCCACAATAAACAAAATGTGTAGCTACACATTTAATTTATTGTGGGTAGTTAAAGATTATGTTGAGTAGCCGGTTTCAGTGTCCGGTAATCAAGGTGTTAGCTTTGGATCGCTACACATAAAATCTCATGATTGACCTCCCGGCGGCCACAGGGGTCGCCTATTGCGAGGAGGTCGATCATGGAACAATCCAACCATCAAATTAAAAACAAACTACCGCTGAGCCGGCTTGTTGTACGCACCTTAAAACAGCTGGAGAAACTCGGCTATAGCAGACGATCGTTGAGGCGCTATCGAACGATCTGGCAGCATTTCATCGCGTTTTCTCGCCAGAGCCACCTGAGAGGTGAGTATTCGCAGGAACTGGCGGCACGGCATATCGGATCCAGGACGGCGAGCGTGTTAAGTCAAGCGAGGGATGGCGTCGACACGTCGTGTTCTGCGTCAAGGTGCTGGGAGAGTTTGCACGTGACGGACGCATTGAGCGCTCGCGCACCGATATGAAAAAGGTCAAGATCCCGCCGGCAATGAAGAAGCCGCTGCGTGACTACGAACAGTACTGCAGGGATCGGCATCATCTTCGAGCGACGAGCCTCAACGGGCTGGACTTGTTCCCCGCAGGCATTCGGGCGTGGGCCCTCAGAGATCCCCTCATTTTTTACTGTAGGTATGAGTTATTAGCGATTGATTATCATGGATAATGAGATCATGCTTTGCCAGAAGCTTTGGAGGCAGAGGAGAGCAACATGGCAAAGTGGTGCGG
>JBOIEE010000345.1:0-6713 GCA_050740975.1 Gammaproteobacteria bacterium
TGCCGTGCTTGGAGTACATCGCCGTGCATGAACTGGTACATCTTTTGGAGCGGCATCACAACGACCGCTTCCGAGCGTTGATGGATCGGTTCATGCCGCAATGGCGCTTGCACCGGGATGGTCTAAATGAGACGCCGCTGGGTCATGAGCGCTCGGAACATTAATTTAACCTCCACTCGGCTGATGTCTGGCTGGCTAAAGCCTACGCCCTCAAGCAAGAGATGCTGCAGGAGTTGGTGACCGGCAACACTCGGCACTGATTGCAATGCAATCGGACCCAATAAGGTGGATGAGGGTGACTACGTCGGTGTTGATTATCTCGACCCGCGGGGCTTGCTGTAGCGGCTCACCGACCACCGCGTCCGCCCGTATGACCCGCCACACCCCCGTGAGCCCACCGACGAAGGTAAAGATTTTTGACGCCATCTCGGTTCCCATTACGGATCTCCCACATCCGGGCGTCTGATCCCGAGCTTACGCATGCGATAACGCAGGGTGCTGGGCTCCAGACCGAGCGCGCTGGCGGCCCCGTGCGCTCCCTCGATAACCCAATCGCGCTCTTGGTAGCGCTCCCCGGCGAGATCCACCGGCGAGATCGTGGCCTCAATGGGAAACTCCTCGCGATTGGCTCTGAGCGCCGTCAGCCCCTGTGGGGCCCACATCTGCGGCGCCCTTTCGAGCAGGGGATCCAGAGCGCGCAAGTAGCGGTCGAGCAATCCGCGAAAGGGCTTCGACAAGAACCGATCGAAAGGCTGCCCGATCGCCCATGCTGCCAGGCAGCCGAAGACCCTCTCGGCGGACTGGTTGAACAGGGTGATGTGGCGCGTGTTATCCACGGTGATGATCGCATCCATGGCTGAAGCCAGCACCGAGCTGAGGCGCCGCTCACTGTGCTTAATGGCGCGATCGGCGGAGATGCGCTCGAGCTCGGCGCAGGCGCGGGCCGCGAAGATGTTGAACGCACGCATGGCGCGTTCGTCGAGGCGCATGGGCTTGATATCCATCACGCCGAGGTGGCCGACGACTTGTTCGCGCTGATCTTTTAGCGGGACCGCGAGATAACTCTTGGCGCCCACCTCGGCTAACCAGCGGTATTTGGGAAAGAGGGCCGCCACCTTGTCGGGATAACATTTCATCTCCCCGGCGAGGACCAACTCACAAGGAGTGCCCTCTATGTCGTACTCGCCCGGCTCCTGGAATTCGCCATCGGCCCAGAAGGCCAGATCGCACACGCGACGCCTGCTCTCCAGATACTCGCAGATAAAGGCATAGCGGGCGTCGAGGGCCTTTGCCAGGTGCCGAACTAACTGCCGCAGGAATTCGGTGCCGGTCGCCGAAGCCGTGCCTTGCTCTATCAAATAGAGGAAATCGTCCGTTTCAACGGCCAGGGCGTGATCGGCGATGAGTTGCTTTTGCATCCTAGGCCGTGCTCCTTACGCGAGAGTGTTCAATAGGGCACCTCGAAAAATTCGAGGTGCCCATTCGGTACATGGATGTGCCGTCATTTTCCAATCAGGTAACTGATTGGAAAATGGAGAAAAGCCAAAATCGCATTTTGGCTTTTCGAGAGAAAAATGCGGCAGGAAGCCCATTTTTCGAAGTGCCCAATAGGCTTCTAGGTGGCTAATAAGAGGATCCCGGCCACGACGAGCGTTACTCCGAGCACTGATTTTAGCGTGATCGGCTCCGCTAGAAAGAGCGCAGCGACGAGCACGGTTACGATCGGATAGGCGGCGGTGATCACCACCACATGAGTCACCTTCCCGGTGCTCAAGGCGAGATAGAAAAAAAGGAACCCCAAGCCCGCGATAAAACCGCTTAAGACTGCGTAGCCGGCGTCGATACCGAGCACCCGCGGGTTTATCCCGCGGGCGAACAAGGCCGCGATGATGGGAAATACCAGTACGATCCCGCCATAGGAAAGCAGCATAAGGGCAGTCGGCTCCATCGAGCGTGAGGCGAGCTTGCCGAACGCCCCCCATAAGCCCCATAAGGTCAGGGCGGCCAAGCTGTACATGAGCCATTGTTGCACGGCAATAGTGTACTCGCCCCCTCGGGTGCCCCTCAAGAAGCGGAAAGCCGGGGTTTCCGTTCCGTCGGTGCTCACTCTAAAGCGAGCGCGAGCAGGAATAACCGCAAGCTTCTTTGGACCGAAACGGCACAAAGGGATCTTGAAGAACAGGGACACCGAAATAATTATCGGCAGCGAGCGAAAATCCGTAATAGATGGCCCCGAGACGCAGCGATGGGCTCGGATCCCTTCCTTGGCACTGGTTTCCGGCCAATTTTTGGCAGGAATCGCGGGGGCAAACCTGTAGCGCTGCGACTATTGAATACTTAGAGATCATATAATATCATACCCTGCGGATTAAGCGATGAACAAGCGCAAAGTAGCAATTACCATTGAGGCGCCGCTTTTGGAGCGGATTGACCGCTTGGTCGCGCAGGCCGCTTTTCCTAACCGCAGTCAAGCTATTGAGCAAGCGGTTCGGGAGCAGCTCGAGCGGTTAGAAACGGACCGCTTGGGCAAGGAATGCGCGAAATTGCATCCCGCTTTTGAGAAGGCGATAGCCGAAAAAGGTGTGCCATTGGGTCTTGATGCATGGCCCGAATAGTCCGGGGCGAGATCCGCTGGGCGGATTTTAATCCCACGCCCGGACAAAGAAAGGCTAGCGTCATGCCCGTGCTCATCATCAGTGAGGATGTCTTTAACCAGCGCTCGGGAACCGTAATCGCGATGGCGATAACGAGTCAGCCCCAGCGCGCTGGTTTTCCGCTGACGCTGGAACTCGCCTCAAAGCGTCTGGCAAAACGGTCGTGGGTAAAAATTAGTCAAATTCGCACGCTCGCACTAGAGCGCCTCGGAAAGCGGATCGATAAGGCGTCAACCTCAGAATTAGCGCAGGTGATCGAAGGTCTCAGGGAGATCGTAGACTCCTGAGAGGTTGTGAAGAAATCGTAGCGAGCACGCGACGCAGCGATCGGGATGCGCAGTAGATTTATTCACAAGCTCTGAGCGGTAGCATCGCCGGTTGCACGTAGGATTGTTTTCCCCCTTGTCGCTGCGAGGTGATGTGGAAGATCGCCCCAGGGGAAACTAAATTTCAAAGGATTGTGGACCGACTTTTCCTGAGCTATTCGCCGAGGTAGGCTTCTTTGATTCTGGGATCGGCAGCTAGCTCTTTGGAGGGGCCTTCGGTAACGATTCTGCCAGTCTCCAACACATAGGCGCGGTCGGAATGGTCCAAGGCGGCGTGCGCGTTCTGCTCGACCAGAAGGATCGTCGTTCCCTTGCTCCTTATCTCGTCTATGGCCTGAAATATTGTATGCACAACCAGCGGGGCAAGGCCTAACGATGGCTCGTCGAGAAGGAGCAAGCGGGGCCTGGACATCAGCGCGCGTCCAAGCGCCAGCATCTGCTGCTCGCCGCCCGAGA
The DNA here is from genome assembly GCA_050740975.1 of Gammaproteobacteria bacterium. Lineage (GTDB taxonomy): Bacteria > Pseudomonadota > Gammaproteobacteria > JBOHHR01 > JBOHHR01 > JBOHHR01. The sequence goes on from JBOIEE010000345.1 coordinate 3,437, forward strand.
GGGTGCCGGCTTTCTGTGACTCGCGTTCCTTCAAACGCGGAAACATCTGAAAGGTTCGATCCATATCGGCCGCTATTTCGCCTTTGTCGTTGTTGAGATATGCGCCCATTTGCAGGTTCTCGCGAACCGAGAGATTGGCGAATAAGCCGCGTCCTTCCGGTGACATCGAGATCCCGCGCGCGACTAGCTTGTGTGTCGGTCTACCGCTGATGTCTTCTCCTTCCAAAAGGACTCGTCCCCGACGTGGTTGCAGCAGACCCGTAATGGTCCGCAGCGTAGTCGTCTTACCCGCCCCGTTGGCTCCGATCAGCGTCACTACTTCACCCGCCTCCACGTGCATTGAGATGCTGTTAAGCGCTTCGATAGCTCCGTAGTTAACTGAAACATTTTCCAGAGTCAGCATGACACAATCCGCAATTGCTACTTATTGGCACTTCGAAAAATCCCATCCGTGGAATTTTTCGCATCGCAAAGCAAAAATGCGATTTTTGCGTTGCTCCATTTCTCAAACAGTTACCTATTCGAGAAATGGCCGCATATCCCTATGCTGCTGGGCACTTCGAATTAATCGAAGTACCGAAAATCCGCGATCGTGGATCACAGAGTTCTAATCTCCTAAATAAGCTTCGATTACCTTCGGATCGTTCTTGATCTCTTCAGGCAGTCCTAGCGCAATCGATTTTCCATAATCCACCACTTGTATTCTTTCGCACACGCCCATAACAACTTTCATGTTGTGTTCGACAAGCAGGATGGTCAGGCCGAATCGATCTCTTATCTGCTGGATCAATCCCATCAGATCCTCCTGTTCCGTTGGGTTCATGCCCGCAGCGGGCTCGTCCAGCAACAGCAGCTTCGGACGGGTGGCAAGCGCGCGCACGATCTCCAACCGTCGCTGCTTTCCGTAAGGCAGGCTGGTTCCGCTCTCGTCCTTGACACGGGCAAGGTCGAAGATCTCGAGCAACTCCATGGCAAATTCTCTGTGCTCGCGCTCGTCGCGTTCGAAGCGCGGCAGCCGCAGAACAGCATCAAGCAGGTTTTGCTGCGCATGTCTATGACAGGCTGTCATGACGTTTTCCAGAACAGACATGCTGGGAAACAGCCGGATGTTCTGAAACGTGCGCGATACACCGCGGCGAGAAATCTGGTACGGCTTCAAACCATCGATCCGCCCTTGTTGAAAGTAAATCTCGCCGGAAGTTGGATTGTATACGCCAGTAAGAAGATTGAAGATTGTCGTCTTGCCGGCGCCGTTCGGCCCGATCAGGCCATAGATTTCCCCGTCCTGCACGCTCATATCCAGCTCGTCGACGGCGACCAGACCACCAAACCGAATCGTGCATTTGACCGTGCACAACGAGTATTGGCCATCCGCAATCATCAGCGTACGAGCTGTTTCAGCAATAACAGGGTCTTGCTTGGTAGCCCTTGCAGGATCCTGTTCTGGAGCTTTGCTCATTTTTCTACTTCTTTCGCTCGGATTAGGATCCAGGGGACACCTTTGTGCTACAACGGTTTTCGACTCCCCGATGGCTTGTCGCCCACGGGCCTGCCTGGCGCGCGTTTGAGCCACTGGATCCCCAACTCTTTTTCACCCATTACCCCCTGCGGGCGGGTTAACATAATCAGGATCAGGAGAGCGGAATAGATCACCAGCCTGTAGTCATAAAGATCACCGGGAAGTAGGCGCAGGAGCTCGGGCAGTACAGTGATTACGATCGCGCCCAGCACAGAACCGGTAATCGACCCCATCCCTCCAAGTACAATCATGATAATGATTTCGATCGAGCGTATGAACTGAAAATCATTGGTGTGAAGAAACTGCCTGAAGTGACCAAATAAGACGCCGGCAATTCCCGCAAAGGCGGAGCTGATGACGAAGGCAATTACCTTGTAACGCGTGGTATCGATGCCCATCGCTTCAGCGGCCAGCTCGTCCTCACGTATTGAGACCAGCGCGCGCCCAATGTCGGAATGGACTATGTTGTAAACGACCACGATGGTGATAATGGCAAAACCCCCAATCCACACGAAGTCGGCATAGGGAGGTATAATCGGCCGGCCAGCCCATGGCGGGACGGCTCCCCTGAACCCGGTGGCCCCGCCAACCCGATCGATATTGAGAATAATGATGCGGATGATCTCAGCAAAACCGAGCGTGACGATCGCAAGATAATCGCCCCGCAGGCGAAGACTTGGAATTCCCACAATCAATCCTGCAACGGCCGCGACCATCGCCCCAAAAGCAAGCACGCCGACAAAGACCAGAGACTGAGCGGCCGTCTGACCGATTATCGCGGTCAGCCATGCTTCCACGTCCTGGGTGTAATAGACGGACAGGTAAACGGACGAGTAGGCGCCTACCGCCATAAATCCTGCGTGCCCGATCGAGAATTGACCGGTGAATCCGGTTATCAGGTTTAGCGAGACCGCGAGAATGATGCTGATGCCGGTGAGCATCAGAATCTCGGCGTAGTAGTAGGGCAAACCGAAACCAAAGAGGCCTTCTCTGCTCATGAAGGCGTTTGCACCGATGAGCAGGAGCACGATAACAACTGCTCCAACGAGCCGTTTTACGTAGGGTGGCATAAAGCTGTCTGATAGATGGAATGACGGGTGAACGGTGACACAGTAAGAAGAGCCCTAAACGCCTGAGCTAACGGGCGCTGCCCAGGACGCTGCGCCGACGGTTCCGGCGTCCGGTTGAGCGATTAGTTGGGCGACGGATTAACGACCACGCCAGTAGCCAGGCCGCCTCCGATGATGGGCGACAGCGACGACCTGCACCGCATCCTGATGCACTCGATAGACGATACTGAACGGAAAGTTCGGCAGCATGAACCGACGCGTTCCATAATCGTAGCGCTTCCAACGTTCCGGTGCATTGCAGATTTCCCGCACTGCCCAAGCGACTTCCGTCGCAAACGCTCTTGCTGCAATTTCGCTTCGTTCCGCATACCAAGTCCGAGCTTCCAAAAGTTCTGCCTCGGCAGCGGCATGAAAGCGCACGATCAAGATTCGTTGCTCGCTGCACGGAACAGCTTCGCCTTCACCTCTTCCCAGGGGACCAAGGAAACAGAACCAGAATCGAGCTCCTCTATTCTGCGCGCAATTTCGCGCTTCCACGCCTCCTCGACGTCAGGGTCTGGTTCTTGCTCAATGCTTTCTAGCAACAAGCCAGCTAATGTGGCCCGGTCGTGTTCGTCGAGCTTTAATGCCTCGTCGAAAAACTCCACGACTGATCTAGCCATTATGTCATCTCCTCTTAGACGCCCAA
>JBOIEE010000346.1:0-5368 GCA_050740975.1 Gammaproteobacteria bacterium
ACATACGGCATGGCTCGCCGCGAAACACTCCCGATGAGGAAACCACCAACTGGAGAGCCGTATGCGGGAAAACCGCACGTACGGTTCGGAGGGCGGGGAGGGCGTAAGCCTTTCCCGACCCCTATCGCACGTATTCCAATCATCTTGACTGCCGACTAGCCGGACCCGCGCATACCCCGGAACCCCGTGGGCGTCGACCTTATCGCTTCGCAGCGCACACCACGCCATAACAAGCCAGCCCGCCCTTTAGCAGCTCGATCTGGCGTAAGGCCGCGTGGTAGTTCCGGGTTTGCGCCGGTGTACGGATCCCTATCCAGTCCAGTGCTTTTTGTATGGGCGTGGTGAGCACCGCGGTGCGATACATGCGTTTGGCTGACGGCATAACATTGGACGTGATATCGGTAAACGCACTGTCGACAAATCCGCTTTGCTCAAGGTAGCTTTGGAATTGATTTGGAGTGACCAGATTGGGCACCGCCCAGCCGTCGAGAAAGGCCCGCACAGCCTCCCACTCCACGGCATTAAACGTCGTTCTTTTGGCAAATCCATCGGCTACTACTAAACGCCCGCCCGGGCGGAGCAGTCTGTGGGCTTCCTTGATAAAGGCGCGCTTGTCCAGCGCGTAGCAGATGCTCTCCAGCCCCCAAACGATATCGAAGGAGCCGCTCGCAAACGGAGTGGCGCAGTAGTCCGCAACGCCAAACTCCACCTGGCTTTCAAGACCCCGCTTTTTGGCAAACTTGCGCGCCGTGCGCACTTGGGACTCGGCTAACGTAACGCCGAATACTTTGACCTGGTGATGTTCTGCCAGCCAGATGGCACTCCCTCCCAGGCCGCAACCGGCATCCAGAACCACTTGCCCCGAGCGTATGCCAGCCTGCTCCGCCAGCACCCGGTTCATGTTGAGCAGCGATCGGCTATGGCTCCTCGTCTCCTCGTCCCAATAACCGTAATGGATGGCGAGGTTATGGGCGTTTAGCCACAGCACCCGGTAATCGACGTAACACTCGTCGTAATAGCGTGCGATCGTGGGTCCCAGTCCGTGCAGCTGGATGCTACGGCTATCCCTGTCTGGAGCTAAGAAAAAGGTTTCCGAGCACGGGCTATTTGAGCTTGGCATCACGTCTCCATTTCCTAAAAGTGGACGTCATCCAGAGCACCGGTGTCGGCGACGATCACGTGTCGCTCGCGAGCCCTGTGAGCAGTTCTTCAGCTTTTTCGCTGAGATCCTGCCGCCCGCTGCGCCCAGCACCCAGGCTTTGAGGCGGGCGTCGTTTGGCATGGCGCTCCGTATACTCAATGATCGCCTCACGCACGAGCGCCGCAGCCGGCCGATGTTTCTGCCGCGCGAGCGCCTTCAGCAAGCGGTATTCGGCCTCAGGTAGATACAGCGTAGTCTTTGTCAAGGTAGGCATAGGCAACACTATAGGTCGCCGTATATTTCGTCAAACGTGTCGTGCCGCCATGAGCTAACCAATTAAATATAAATAGAAGGGCGAACGTGCTCGGAGCGGCTAACTGCCCTATTAGCTTAAAAAGCTTAGGTGACACACTAAGGGGGACGGTTCAGAGGCCAGGTGGTGGTGAAGCCAGGGTTACCCGATTAGCCGCAGCATCTGAAAAAAGCTAGAGGTCTTCCGGCTTAAGACCAGTATGTCTGGCGATGCGTGCCAGCATGCGGGGCCCAATCTCCTCTTGGTCATGGAAAGCAAAGACAACATCAGGCCAACCATCCCGCGATAATGTGCGATGAGACCCCGATTGACGTTTGATCTGCCAGCCTATATGTAATAGCGCGACGAGCAAACGCTTGGCCTTGCATGACGGCCATTGGCTCACGCCCCAGCGAAGGAAATGCGGATGGGCTGAGGCCGGCGCTCGCCATGCTCAAGTTGTTCAGCCAAGACCCGCAGCGCAAGTACCTCAGCTTTAGCCATGGCTTCGTCGGGTGTCGTGCCATAAGCAAGAACGCCAGGAAGCTGGGGGACTTCCGCAAGCCATCGACCGTCTTCTTCCCGTTCATATTCGATGCTGAAATTCATGGCTTCGTTCGACAGGTTTTTTCAGGGAAATAGCAATTGTACTCCTAGAGGAAACCAGCGGCTAACGACAAAGCTATGGAGCGCGCCGAGGGCGAGAGTCGAGCGAAGCCCAGAGCTAGCGTTCCCAACGCGGCCTTTCTAAAAAATCTTTCCAGAATTCCCTAAAGTTTTTCCGGAAACGGCCGCTAGATCTTTTCGCCCCGAAAGGGTGACAGCCCACCGCGTCCTATCGAGGGCTGCGACTTTTGGGGCTGGAGAAAGCGCGATCCATTTCCTACGCTGAGAGGAAACCGGCAATGACCAATGGGCATGAGGCGGGAAATAGCATCTACACGGATCGAGCGAATGCTGTTGGAATTCCTATGGATCCTGATCTGAATCTATCGATCTAAACAAACGGGGAGAATCATGCCGCTCGCACATATTTGCTACGGAAATCGACGTCCGGCTGGGTTCAGCTTGCTCGAAGTCGTGATCGCAATAGCCATCGTCGCAATTTTGGCGTCGATTGCCATCCCGTCCTATCGGGACTATATCAAGCGCGGCAAGAGAGCGGCTGCACAAAGCGTACTGATGGATCTGGCCGCCCGACAGCAGGCCTTTCTATTGGACAAGCGACGTTACGCAACGAGTGCTGCGGAACTCAATTTCAGTTCATGGCCTGCCGAGATCGCTGCTGATTACAGCATGGTTCCAGATCCGGTCACCGCCATTAATGGGGCTTCTCCACCGACTTTCACAGTCACTGCTACAGCCACTAGCTCCGGAGTGATGGCTGGAGATCTCAACATGACGATCGATCAGAACGGTACCAAGCTGCCGGTGGCTTATTGGAAGAAATGAATACCTCCATAACAGCGAATACGAGAACCAAGGGCTTTACCGTGATCGAGCTCATGATCGTAGTGGTCTTGATCGCCATCATCGCGACGATTGGCTATCCCTCGTTCACCGAATTCACCGCATCGCAGCGCGTCCGTGCCGCGGCTTCCGCTTTGTACGATAGCCTCCTGCTCGCGCGCAGCGAAGCGGTCAAGCGCAATACTGCGGTTTCGATGACCGTCACCGATCTTGCCAATGGCTGGACTATCGTGGTTACGTCCGACAACACGCTATTGCGCACGCAGGAGGCATTTGCGGGCCTGCAGTTCAGCCCGGCCAATCCGTCCATCGCATACAACCGTTTTGGCAGGCTGTCGAGTGGTGCGGGGACCGAGATCACTGCTACATCAGCGTCCAGTTCAAAGTCGCGGTGCATCACGATCGACACCGTTGGACGACCGCGCGTCGCTGAAGGATTCTGCACATGAATTGGCCTCGAGTTCGAAAGCTTGCGCTCCTCCCGAGGCAGGGATCCGGTTTCAGCCTGATCGAGGTTCTGGTCACGATCGTTATCGTTGTTATCGGCCTGTTGGGGTGGGCTGGCCTGCAGAGCAAGGCATCCGTCGTCCAAATGGAGGCCTATCAACGCGCGCAGGGGCTCGCCTTAATGCGTGACATGCAGGATCGGATCATGAGTGCCCGTGGCCTGCTCGATGTGGCGACGGGTAGCCCGCCGGTCGTCACGACGCCGGGGTTCCAGAGCTTCGCTGCCTCAGACGGCAGCATCGTGTTCGGAACCGGCGACAGCTACACCGACTGTGCGACAGTGCCGAACCCGGCCGAGTCCCAACTTTGCCTGTGGGGGCAGGCGCTCAAGGGGGCCGCAGAAAGCAGCGCCGGGAGTCAGGTCGGCGCCATGATCGGTGCGCGCGGATGCATCATCAACGTCAGCCCACCGACTGACTTCGCGCTAGCCGACTTTTTCATCGTCGTGGTCTGGCAGGGATTGACTCCGACTGCCGATCCCGATGCCGGCACGCCCGCGGCGCTGTGCGCGTCGGGCGTCAATTTCGGAACCGGCCTGCGCCGGGCGGTCGTCACACGCGTGATGATCCCCAAGCTGGTTGGGTGACGCGGCCATCCTGGAGAACCTTGACCCATGTTTGCGGATAATCCAGTCGGGCATTGGCAGCGGCGGTGGCGCAGCCGGGCGGCGGAGTGCTCGGCGGGGCATCAGCAGGGCATGTCAATCGTCGAACTCATGGTGTCGATGGCCGTCGGTCTGCTGGTCCTATCGTTTCTGACGGTTATTTTCGTGAACAACAGCAATACGCGGCGCGAGATCGACAAGTCGGGCGAAGTTTACGAGAACGGTCGTTATGCTTTGCTAGTCTTGGGCGATGAACTGAACCATGCCGGCTACTATGGCACCTTGAGCGCTGTTTCGCCTGGAGCGACGACGGATCTACCGTGTTCGACGACGGTTGCCGACTGGGTGAATTCGCTCGCCCTTTCCGTGCGCGGTAGTACCGATACTGGGGCTACTCCGCCTGATCCACTGTTCGGTTGCATCAACGGATCACGCAAGACCGATACCGATGCGCTCTTTGTGCAACGCGCTGCGACCTGCGTCGCGGGCGTAGGCGGCTGTGCGGGATTGGTTGCGAACGACATCTATGTTCAGGTGTCCGAGTGCGGTGCGGAATATTCGACCAATCCGTTCGTGCTGGTCGCCAACTCTGGTTCACCCTACACCCTCCAGGACAAGGATTGTGCCGGCACCCCGGCGCCAGTCCGCAAGTTCATCCGCCGGATTTTTTTTGTCGGTTCCGATGACAAGCTGCAGTATGTCGATATCGGACCTCTGGGTGCCGGCCCACCCGTCCCGCTGGCTGAGAACATCGAGAACATGCAAGTGGAGTACGGGGTCGACACCGACGGCGATTCATCGCCGGATAGCTTTGCTTCCGTGCCGCCAGGGGCGCCGCCAGACTGGACCCAGGTCGTCGGTGCGCGGGTCTGGCTACTGGCGCGCGCCCCCCAAGTCACGGCCGGCTATACGGACGACAAGACCTATACCATGGGCGATCTGAATGCCACCACCTACGCGGCCAGCTTGAACAAGGGTTATAAGCGCCACGTCTTCACCGGTTACCTCAATTTCGTCAACCCTCAGGGCAGGAAGGAATGAACGCGATGGGCGGGAGTATGCGGGGTGAAGGCGGGGCCGTGCTGTTCGTGGCTCTGATCATGCTTCTTCTCATGACGTTGCTTGCAGTCGCCGCTATGCGCCTGACGACGACTAACTTGCAGGCGGTCGGCAACGAGCAGTTCGGGACCGAGGCCCAGGCCGCCGCCGACTTCGCTTTGGACCAGACAGTCAACAACAAGGGTTTCATCGATATCACGGCGAGCACCACCCAGAAGGTCAGCCTGACCCAGGAAGATTCGACCACCGATCCTTCGGCCTTGTCGGTCACGCTGAGTGTGCCCGGGTGCAAGCG
>JBOIEE010000347.1:0-18553 GCA_050740975.1 Gammaproteobacteria bacterium
AAAAAACGCTGGCCGCCGCGGGATGTCTGCTGGAATACGCGCGCGAAACGCAGCGCGCCGCCCTGCCCCACATTCAGCTGCCAAAGCGCATCTTGCCTGATGATCACATCACGCTTGATGCCACCACGCTGAAGAATCTGGAGATCCTCCACAGCTTTTCGGGAGAGCGGGGCCACACCCTAAGCCACATACTGGACAGCACCGTGACCGCCATGGGTAGCCGCCTGTTAAAACGCTGGCTTCAGCTCCCCCTGCGCGATCGACAAGAGCTTAGGCTGCGCCACCATGCGGTGCAAACCCTGCTTGACAGCAGACAAATCGACCCGATTCGGGGATGTCTGCGTAACATCGGGGATGAGGAGCGGATCCTGGCACGGGTAGCGCTGGGTACCGCCCGCCCGCGCGATCTCACGCGCCTGCGTGAGGCATTGGCGAGCTTGCCGGAGCTGCAAGCGCTGCTCGCCCCCCTGGACAGTCCCCTGATAAAACGCCTAAGCGAGGCCATCGCCTCCTTCCCTGAGCTGCACGGCCTATTAGCACGCGCTTTGGTAGCCGAACCGCCGGCTCTGGTCCGAGATGGCGGTGTGATTGCGCTCGGTTACGACCCGAGCCTGGACGAGTTGCGGCAGATCGGCCGTGACGCGGGACACTATCTTGCCGAGATGGAAACTCGGGAGCGGGCCCGCACCCAGATCCCCACGCTCAAGGTCGGTTTCAATCGGGTGCATGGCTACTATATCGAAGTCAGCCGTCAGTACAGCGAGCACGTGCCCGCCGATTATCATCGGCGGCAAACCTTGAAGCACGCGGAGCGCTTCCTCACCCCCGAGCTAAAGGGATTCGAAGATCGCGTGTTGAGTGCCGAAGAGCGGGCGCTCGCGCGCGAAAAATACCTCTACACCGAACTGCTGGAGAAATTCACCGCCCCGCTCTCGGCGCTGCAGCATTCCAGCGCCGCCGCCGCGGAGCTTGATGTCCTGACGGCGTTTGCTGAACGCGCGCATACCCTGGACCTTAACCCACCGCAGCTCTCCGATCTGCCGGAGATCACGATTGAGGCAGGACGCCATCCCGTGGTCGAACAGCTGCAGCAGGCGCCATTCGTTCCCAACGACCTTTGTCTCGACGAAAAACGGCGCATGCTGATCATCACCGGCCCCAACATGGGCGGGAAATCGACCTATATGCGGCAGGTCGCCCTGATCGTGATCCTCGCCCACTGTGGCAGCTTCGTACCCGCAGACCAAGCCATCATCGGTCCCATCGATCGCATCTTCACCCGCATCGGAGCCGCAGACGACCTCGCCGGTGGCCGCTCCACCTTCATGGTGGAAATGGCTGAGACGGCCAACATCTTGAATAACGCCACCGGATTGAGCTTGGTGCTCATGGACGAGGTGGGTCGAGGCACCAGCACGTTTGACGGAATGGCGCTCGCCTGGGCGGCCGCGGAGTTTTTGTTACGCCAAACCCGCTCGCTTACGCTTTTCGCCACCCACTATTTCGAGATGACCCTTTTGGCCAAGGAACATCAAGAGGTGGCTAATGTTCGCCTCGATGCCGTCGAGCACGGCGCTAAGATCGTATTTACCCACAGCGTAAAAGAGGGACCGGCGAACCAAAGCTACGGGCTGCACGTGGCGGCCTTGGCCGGTGTGCCCCCAGAAGTGGTGCGCGAGGCCAAGAAACGCCTGCTGTCGTTAGAGTGTGATCGGTGGCAGGCTGAGGAAGCCATCCACAGCGGCCAGCTCGGCCTGTTCGAAGCCCCGGTACCGGATCCATTAAAGGAGGCGGTTGCGGCTCTGGACCCGGATGCGCTTTCACCGCGTCAGGCGCTTGAGACGCTCTATCGCCTGAAGGTTTTGGCGAAATAGTGCTCGATCCGTAGGAAGGAAATTAAACGCTTTGGTACGCACGCCGGGTGCGTTTGTTGTCGATGTTCGCAAACCACTCGACCTCGAGGGTACGGCGGCGAGGCGGTGGAACTCGGCGACCGTGAGCGCGCGTGCACCACGCACCGCTGGAATTTGACGTTCGGCGTGCTCCGTGGGGTTCTTTAGCCGGTTTTTGGCCTCCCCTCCCATCCCTCTATTCTATCGTGATAAAAGAGGTTATCAAGAGTGGTTATGCACAGGGGGGAGGGGTCGGCGCGAGGAGAAGAAGTAGACAAGGGGGGTACCAAGGTGCGCCTGGGCGCGCTGGGGGGGCCCCGTGCCCAGCCCGCAACACCTGATACCCCCCGGGGAGCCATAGCGGCCGAGCCCCTGGTGAACTTAAGAAGCCCCTTGACAGAATTTTACTGGCCGATAGTCGCAAGAGACGCGGCAAGGCAACTTGAAAAGGTGCCTCGTGACTACCAAACGGTGCTCCGCAACAAGTTAGGCGAGATGGCAGAGGATCCGTTTCGAGGTGATGTCGTGCCGCTCAAGGGCACGAAATGGCAAGGTCGGTATCGAAAGCGCGTCGGGAGATACCGGATCATCTTTATCCCTCACCAAAATGAGGGGGCAATAGATGTGGTGGCTATTTTGGTGCGAGATGAAAAGGGCGTACCGGTAAAGTTAAGCGAACGCAATCTGGTGCGGATGGTATACTGTTTTCGCCGGAAGTTCTCTGAAGAAATAAAGATATGAGAAAATATCAACTGAGCCTCATCGTTCTCGCTTCTCTGACTCTCGCCTCACTGTGCCTTGCCCAATCCAGTCAAGAAAGGAAGGACTGTTGCGCGTCTGCCGGCTCCCACACGGCACATGTAGTCGTCACCCCCGATCAGGTCAAGTGGGAACCTGCCCCGCCGTCGCTCCCCTCCGGCGCCCAGCTCGCGGTCTTAGAGGGTGAGCTGTCGAAAGCCGGTGCGCCCTTCACCATCCGTGGGAAGTTCCCGGACGGCTACAGAGTCCCACCACACTGGCACCCGACGGACGAAAGGATCGTCGTCCTTCGAGGCGCACTCGGGATGGGGGTGGGGGAGAAGTTCGACTGGGCGACGGGCCACGAGCTACCGGTCGGGTCGTACGCGCTGATGCCTAAAGGAGTGAGACACTTCGTTTGGGCGAAGGGCGAGACCGTGATTCAGGTATCGGGTATGGGTCCGTTTGAGATTAACTACGTGAATCCTGCCGACGACCCGCGTAAGGTGTCGAAGGAGTAGAAGGCAAGGAGGACTGATTATATCTGATGAGTTCTTGTTATCCGCACTCCCACCAACCCCGTCCTTGTCATAGGCAAAGCTCTATCCTTGAGAATTGTTCTCAATAACCAACCGCGTAGGAAGCCCCAGGAACGACGATCTCGCCCGATCCCTGAGTTACCCTTACCTGTTCGCTTACGGCATAACGAGCGTCATGGCTCGACGGGGCTAGGTGATTAGCGCAAGACAGGTGGCTTTCAACCTCAACCAAGAGAAGCACGCGCGATCATGGTGTTTAATCGGGTTTATTCGAAAGCGGGCGTGCTGGCGCTGGTTATTGCCAGCAGCGCTTTTTCGGGTTGTATGGGGCCACCACCTGCGCTGGAAGGGGGTCCCTTTGCCGACATCACGCCGAAGTTCGTGCACCAGGGTATCGTGGGCAAGCGCGTGCGTTGGGGTGGCCGAATCACCGCCTCCCGTATCCGTGAGCACGAAAGTTGTTTTGAGGTGGTCGCGGCGGAGCTGGATCGGACGGCGCGGCCATGGCGGGAAAACGCAACGCGAGGAACGTTTTTCGTGTGTCTGTCCGGATTCTATGACCCGGCTATCTATCAGGCAGGACGTTGGGTCACTGTAATCGGTACGGTGCGAGCCCTCGAGTCCCTCAAACCAGGCGGTGGTTCCGTGCTCCGTTCCAAGGTGGAGGGGGAGACCATTCACTTGTGGCCCGAAACGCGCCCTTACCGAGAATGGGATCACGGATGGTGGGACCCGTTTTGGGACGATGACTGCTAAAGCCTTAAAAACGCCCGACCACGAGACCTTGACCGAATCTTAAGGGCGAAACCCGGGCAGACCCGTAGGTCTTGATCGAGAAACGATTTGCGGTATCTTCCTGCGTTTAGCGGAATAACGGTGGTCATGTCGAGTACGATCCTCTTGCTCCCCGGCGATGGTATTGGTCCGGAAATCATCGCGGAAGCGGAAAAAGTCCTTAAGGCGCTGCGCGCAAGCTTAGATCTGGACTTAGCGCACGGTCTGATCGGTGGCGCTGCTATCGATGAAACGGGGGAGCCTTTGCCGGAGCTCACCTTATCCTTGGCCAGACAAGCGGATGCTATTTTATTAGGCGCGGTTGGAGGACCGAAATGGGATGTTCTGCCATCGGGGGAGCGCCCCGAGCGCGGGTTGCTCAAGATCCGTTCCAGTCTTGGACTTTTTGCCAATCTGCGGCCAGTGACGGTGTACCCGCAGCTTGCAGATTCTTCTACGCTTAAACCAGCGGTGATCGCCGGATTGGATATCGTGATCGTTCGGGAACTGACGGGCGGGATCTATTTCGGAGAACCGCGGGGGGTTTCACGCAGGGGTGGGGACCGAGTTGGTATTAACACCTTAGTTTATTCGGAGTCGGAGGTGCAACGCATTGCGCGGGTAGCTTTCGAGCTGGCCATGCAGCGCGACCGCCGCGTTTGTTCGGTGGATAAGGCCAATGTGTTGGAGGCAACCGCATTATGGCGAGAGGTGGTGAGCGAAATTGCAACCGGGTATCCCGAGGTTGCCTTAAGCCATATGTATGTGGACAACGCGGCGATGCAACTGGTGCGTGCGCCTAAGCAATTCGATGTATTGTTAACGACCAATATGTTCGGCGATATCCTATCGGATCTGGCCTCCATGTTAACCGGCTCTATCGGCCTGCTTCCCTCGGCCTCGCTGAACGGCAGCGGCAAAGGGCTCTATGAGCCGATACACGGGTCGGCTCCGGACATCGCGGGCAAGGGCGTTGCAAATCCCTTGGCAACGATTCTGTCGGTGGCCATGATGCTGCGTTATTCACTCGGCAAGCCGGACTTAGCTCGGCGGGTCGAAAAAGCGGTGCGAGAGGTGTTGCGTCTTGGATTGCGCACCCCCGATATCGCAACGCCGGGAACGCGATGCATCAGTACAGCAGAAATGGGGAATGCCTTGGTCTCTGCGCTGGCGAATTAGGGGCACTTCGATAAATCGCTTCCGTGCAATTTATCGAATCGCAAAGCAAAAAGCGTGGTTTTTGCTTTGCTCCATTGGTCAATCACTTAAGGTGATTGACCAATGTCCTCACGTCCCTGTGAGGGCGGGCACTCCGAGTTAATCGAAGCGCCCTTAGATCGGCGATCACGAAAGGTAGCAATTAAAGATGAGTCGAAGGGTTAGTGTCGCAGTAGTGGGTGCGACCGGGGCGGTAGGGGAAGTCATGCTGGAGATCCTGGCGCAGCGGGATTTTCCCGTTGGTGAGATCTATGCGCTGGCGAGCAGTCGCAGCGCGGGCCAGCACCTCCGCTTCAAGGGAAAGACGATCACGGTGGCAGATCTTTCGACTTTCGATTTTAAGGGTGTGGACATCAGCTTGTTCTCTGCCGGGGCGGCTGTCTCAGATGTTCACGCACCACGGGCGGTCGCTGCTGGATGCGTGGTTGTGGATAACACCTCCCGCTTTCGCTATGAAGCCGATATCCCCCTCGTGGTGCCTGAGGTGAATGCGCTGAGGATCGCGCAGTTTACCAATCGCCGGATCATCGCGAACCCGAATTGCTCTACCATCCAATTGGTGGTGGCACTCAACCCGATCCGCCAGGCCGCTGGCCTAGAACGGATAAACGTTTGCACTTATCAAGCCGTCTCCGGTACCGGCAAAGCGGCAATCGACGAGCTCGTGACGCAGACGAGTTGCTTACTGAACGGCAAACCGGCCCAAAATCGGGTATACCCGAAACAGATCGCCTTTAATGTATTGCCTCATATTGATGAGTTTCAGGAAAACGGCTATACCAAGGAAGAGATGAAGATGGTGTGGGAAACCCGCAAGATCATGGAGGACCCGGAAATCCGAGTAAATCCCACGGCGGTGCGGGTACCGGTCTTTTATGGGCATTCGGAGGCGGTGCACCTGGAAACGCGAGACAAGATCAGCGTCGGCGAAGTGAGAGAGATCCTGGCCAGGGCGCCTGGTGTGGTGTTAATGGACGAGCGCAAGGATGGTGGCTATCCAACCGCGGTCACCGAAGCGGCGAACCGAGATGGGGTATATGTCGGTCGCATACGGGAAGACATATCGCATCCGCGCGGGATCAACCTGTGGGTGGTATCCGACAATGTGCGCAAGGGAGCCGCTTTGAACAGCATACAAATCGCCGAAATCTTGGTAAAGGATTGCTTGTGAGCTATAGTTGATTCTGATTATCACGCAATGAATCAGCGCTAACTTGTTGAATCGTTGAGGAGGGGCAAATGAGAATTCGATTGGCTTGCGCTGCGGGCTTGCTGCTATACCTGCCGGTAACCGTCCTGGCACTCGGGCTCGGCCCGATGCAGACGAACTCATCCCTGAATGAGCCGTTTGAAGCCAAGATCCCCTTGGTCGACGCCAAGGTTGACGACCTGGATAACTTTAAAGCGGGCTTGGCGAATCGAGCGCAATTCAGACGGGCCGGGTTGGACTATGCACTGACGCTCTCTGACCTAAGATTCGAGCTGGTGCAGCCGAAAGCGGGGAGTGATTACGTGCGGATCTGGAGTAAAGAACCTGTTCGCGAGCCGGTTCTGGATTTTCTTTTGGAAGTCAACTGGTCAAGCGGGCGCCTGATCCGCGAGTTTACGGTATTGTTGGATCCGCCACGCTATGAGGCTACCTCCAGTGCTGCACCTCCTCGCCGAGCGGCAAGCGCCAACCCTCGGTCGCGGCCTGCTCATTCACCACCGGCGGCAGATATGAACCCGGGCGGTACCTCCGCCGATCAGTACGGCCCTACTCGGGCCGGGGATACTTTATGGGACATAGCGCAGGGTGTACGTTCGGTCGAGGTCAGCGTGCAACAAATGATGCTGGCACTGCTACAGGCGAATCCCAATGCATTTATCAACGCCAATATCAACCACCTAAAGCAGGGACAGATCCTGCGGATCCCTGAAGCCGGTGTGCTTTCCGCACCTACTCAAGCGGAGGCGCTGGCTGAGGTTCGGCGCCATAACGCGCTTTGGGAGGAATATCGGCAGCGTCTCGCCTCATCGGTACCGGAACGCTCCGTGGGAGCGGAAGGTTCTCAGGGCACCGCTTTGGGTAGTGAAGACAAACAGCCCGCCGCCGCAGAGGAAGCGCGCTTAAAAGTGGTTGGTGCTGCAGCGAGCCCGGTGGGGAAAACGCAAGATGGAGCTGCGGGCAAGGGTGAGCGAGGACAGGGGGCGGGCACGGAAACAGCGCAATTGGCGGCGGAAGAAAGCCAGGCGGCAGCCGAGGATGAGAATTCGCACCTGCGCCAGCGGGTCAAAGAATCCGCGGCCTTAGTCGAGCTTATGCGCCGCCAAGTGCAGCTAAAAGATGACGAATTAGCGGCATTGCAGGCGAAGTTGGCGCAGGCGGGAACAGCGGCATCGGAAGCGGTGCAAGAGCCATCAGGAGAAGCGATCGCAGAACAGTCTGGATCTGCTGCGCCCCAGGCTGCCGGTGCCGAAACCGCTGTGCGGCCTAGCGAGCCACAGGGGACAGAGGTCCCTGTTCCCACAGAGCCTACGGCAACGAAGCCTCTCGCTGAAGCGGACCCGGCGGCCGCACCGAGCCGTGAAGCAACGGAAACCACCGAACCGTCGCAGCCGGGTGAGGGAGCCCTCAGTGCAGGTATTCCACCGGAGCCATTGCTTCCGCAACCTGGCGACGAAGCCCAGCCAGCAGCAGAACCCTCCGCCGCGCCTTCCGTCCTAGGTAGCCAGGAAAGCGCAGAAACCGCATCGCCGAGTGCGGTGCAAGCTCCCGCGGCAAGCACTGAGCCGGGTAGCGGGCTCGCGGATGCAGCCCCTCCCGCTAACGAAACACAGCAGGAAGGCGCTGCAGTCGCGGATCCCACGCCGGTTGAGGATGCAGCGCTTATTCCCGGAGGGATCTATAGTGCCATTGGGCTGACCGCGGTTGCTGGGTTGTTCGTTTTTTGGGTTTTTTGGCGGATGCGGGCAACAAGCCAAGGGGCAAAGGACGAGGACGAGCTCACTGCAGAAGCTCCTTTTCAACCCGGGGGTGTAAGTGGATTCGCCGGTGCAGGCGCGGAGGAGTACGAAGCGCCGGTAGTCGAGCGGACTCTAGAGGACCTCCAAAAACAAGCGCACGATGTCGAGGTGGAACTGGAAGAAGAGGGAGAACGGACGCGCTTTCCGACAGAGCTGGCCGCTGAAAAGGACCCCTTGGACGAAGTCAATCTTTGCATCGCTTACGAGCGCTTTGATGAAGCGGGGCAGTTAGTTAAAAAGGCGATCGCAGCCCAGCCGGGGAGACATGATTACAAGCTGCGGCTGCTTGAAGTCTACTACGCGGCGGGCAACAAGGGCGCCTATGAAAGAGCCGCGCGAGAACTTAGCGCGGCCGTTGGCGGACAAGGTCCCTTGTGGGACAACGCACTCGCGATGTGGTACGAGATGTCACCCGAACGCCCCTTGTTTGCGGAACAGGCGGGAGAAGAGGATCGCCGCTGGCAGGACGAAACGGACGCGCAACGCGAAGTGCGCGATATCACGAGCGTACGTGGGGGAGAGCCGGGGAAATCGGAAAGCGGTTCCAAGCGGGCGGCGTTGGGGATGGCGAGCGCCTTGGATTTTGATCTTGGTACGACGCAGGAAAAGGAGTTGGCGACACCGATCAGCGCCCGCGGCGGGTCTCAACAGGAAGCCGGAGAATATACCGACGTGTTTGACCTTTCTTCCCCGGAGGATGCAGCATCGGAGGGGATCGTAGATGTCACCGCGGTCAGGGAGGGTAATAGCGACCAGGGGCAAATGTTTGATCTGAGGGTGGCGGAGACTACGTCGGGTGCGGGGGATGTCCTTGATCTTACGGCCGTTGATTCGCAAAGCGGTGTGGGCCAGGAGATGCTGGATCTCACCGTGGCGGATAACGCGACAACCGCAGACGAAATACTCGATCTCACGACCGCTGGATCTGGCTATGAAGATGACGGGCTGGACTTTGATATTACCGGAGGACACGAGTTGCCTGAAACCACGGGAGAGTCTGAGGAGGCTTTGCACCTCACCGTGCCAAAAGCGAGCTTTCCCGGCGCGAAACCTCCGGAACCACAGGAGCAGGTGTTTGAGATCACTCATCCCACGGAGGGAAGTGGCGCCCGAGACCGATCGCTCGAAATCGGCCAAGAAACGGTTGAGCTGCCGCAGAGGAATACTATAGAAGCGGCTGGAAAAGAAGACGAAGGGATCCAGACCGTCGACTTATTCCAATATTTCCAGAAGGAGGATGCGCGAGGCGCCGGTGATAATGCGGATCAGCCCGATGCTGCGCGATCTTCGGTGCAAGATGCCGTGCCGGAGGCGGCCGATTCGGACCCTTTCGGACCAAGCGTCGACCACGAGCCTAGTGGCGACGCGGAAACGGATCTTGGTCGGTCATACCCTGGGATGCAAGCCCTAACCGAATCCGATGAGGGAAGCACGGATGTGGCTGAGGGCGAGCATCACGGCTGGGAGGCGACGGGAGCGGAAACTGAGTGGCGCGGGGATACTGCCGATGTGACCTCGCTAAGCGAGCACCGGTCTCAACAGTCATCGAAGCAAGATCACACTGCGTTCGTTGAGGGCGAGGCAAGTGAGGAGCAAGCCCCGTGGAGTGCTTATCGCGATTCCGCGCAGTGGCTGCACGATGAAGCGAGCACCCCTTCCGAAGAAGTAGGGGAAGCAAAGGGGCATGGGCCGTTCTTAGCTACTTCGAAGCAGGTGGGATCTACGCCGCGAGAGGAGCCGCTCAAGGTGGAAAGCGTGGAACAGAGTGTCACCATGTCAAATACCGTCGAGCTTCCGCAAGATACTTTCGCGACGGGAAGTGGGCCAGACTCTGCGGCGGGAGAGAACGATTTTGTAGTTATCGCGGATTTAACCGCGCCAGAAGAGGTTGTTCTTATAGACTTAACCGATTCCGAGAAGACGCAAGAGATCGAGGACATACAGGAAAGCGATCGTTTTGCCAACACGGTGAGACTGCCCCGCGCATTTCCCGCAGCCGCCGGGGAGCCGAGCGACCTGGATGCTAAGCTCAACCTCGCCAAGGCGTACATAGAGCTTGGTGACCCTAAAGGCGCGCGAGAGATCCTTGATGAAGTCACCCATTCCGGAAGCGATGTGCAAAAGCAGAATGCGGAGACTCTGCGCAGGCAATTGGGTTAAGCGGAGCTGAGCTTATCCGGGGCTTGTCGCCCCAGACGACGTTATCCATTCCGGTCCGATTTCCTCATTCGATCCCTCGAATAGTCCTGGTTTTTGCGGGGCGCAATCGCGCGGGTAATGAAAAGCTGCTGTTGAAGGTCCTAGGCGAGTTTGCTTTTGCACTTATAATAGGTCCTTAAATTCTCCTTTCTTCTGTGCTGATCCTCTATGCCGGCTCAGCCCCTTGTGCTGCTTTGGCGGGTTGATGTTTAGGGCTTTAGTTTGCTCCATGAAGATAGCATTCGTTTTGGAATACGACGGCAGCCAGTATCAGGGTTGGCAGAGGCAAGCTGGAGCACCGACGGTGCAGGCGTGCCTGGAAGATGCCTTGTCCAAGGTCGCCGACCAGCGGGTGAGGGTGCATTGCGCGGGCCGCACAGACAGCGGTGTCCACGCCTATGGGCAAGTCGCGCATATTGAGACGCAGGCGAAGCGAAAGCGGCGTTCTTGGGTATTCGGCGCTAACGCCAACCTTCCCAGGGATATCAGCGTGGTGTGGGCCGGAGAGGTGGAGGACGATTTCCATGCGCGATTCTCCGCCATCCGGAGAACTTATCGCTACCTCATATTCAATCGCTCGTCCCGGGGGGCTATCTTTCGCAACCACGCGGCCTGGGAATGCCGCACCTTAGACCATAGCCGGATGCAAGAAGGCGCGGCCCATCTACTCGGCACGCACGATTTTTCCGCGTTTCGGGCCCAATCGTGTCAGGCGAAGAACCCGGTGCGCACCTTATCGCAACTCAGCGTAACGCGGTTTGGATCATTCATCTCGATCCTGGTAGAAGCAAACGCGTTTCTCCACCACATGGTGCGCAATATAGCCGGCGTGCTGATGGCTATTGGCATGGGCAAAGCGCCGCCTGGGTGGGTGCTCGAAGTGCTGCTGAGCCATGACCGAACCCTGGGAGGCGTTACCGCGCCTCCACAAGGGCTATACCTGATGCAAGTAAAATATCCACCACAGTACAATATTCTGGAAACGGGGATAAGCACGACCGATCTATTCTCGATAACTCGTCTTGATAACTAGCAATGCCCTGGAGTTGCCGCAGCGAGTAAGGGTAAAATTCTGCGGGATCACCGGCCCCGAAGACGCGGTAGCGGCGGCTGCGCTCGGGGTGGATGCGATAGGCTTGGTGTTCTGTGCGGCCAGTACGCGTGCCGTGGACCTCAAGCACGCACAAGAGATCGCGGCCGCTTTACCGCCGTTCGTCTCCAAGGTTGGGCTGTTTGTAAACGAGCGCGCAGACCGGATCCGAGAGATCCTGCACCAGGTTCCTTTGGATCTGCTCCAGTTCCATGGTGACGAGAGCCCCGAGGAGTGCGTCCTTTTCGGGCGCCCGTACATAAAGGCCGTTGCAATGCGACGCGACGTTGATCTGACGCAAATGGCAAAGCAGTATGGCGCGGCAATGGGCTTGTTGGTGGACGCTTATGTTCCCGGACAAAGAGGAGGCACGGGGCACCGTTTCGAATGGCCTCTGGCTTGTGTCGCTATCAATCGGCCACTCATTCTGGCGGGTGGGCTTACGCCGCACAACGTAGCGGATGCGATACGGGCGGTACGGCCCTACGGGGTGGATGTGAGTGGGGGAATCGAAAGCGCAAACGGAGTTAAGGATCACGGCAAGATGCGAGCGTTTATGAAAGGTGTGTTCGATGCAAGTTTCAACAGTGGATGCACTCAAGCTGAGCGAGACCGGTAAGGGTAGGGTAAAAAGCAGCCTCCTCCCCGACTCCGAGGGCCATTTCGGGATATACGGGGGGCGTTTCGTGGCGGAGACCCTGATGGGCCCCCTCGAAGAACTGCGCCTTGCCTATGAGCATTATCTTGAAGATGCGGAATTTCTTGCCGAGTTGGATGAAGACCTAAGGCATTATGTAGGCAGGCCATCCCCGCTTTATTTCGCTAAACGCTGGTCCAAGAGCTTGGGTGGCGCCCGCATCTTCTTAAAGCGGGAGGACTTAAACCATACAGGGGCGCATAAGATAAACAATGCCATAGGCCAGGGGCTGCTGGCGGCTCGTATGGGCAAGCGGCGCGTTATCGCGGAAACCGGTGCCGGCCAACATGGCGTCGCAAGCGCGACGGTGGCGGCACGCTTGGGGATGGAATGTGTGGTCTATATGGGGACCGAAGACATCAAACGGCAGGCGATTAATGTCTATCGCATGAAGTTACTCGGGGCGCGTGTGGTGCCGGTGGAGTCGGGGTCCAAAACGCTAAAGGATGCTTTGAATGAGGCGCTGCGTGATTGGGTCACCAACGTGGACAACACCTTTTACATCATCGGGACGGTAGCCGGTCCTCACCCCTACCCGGCGATGGTGCGGAATTTCCAAGCGGTTATTGGGCGCGAAAGCCGCACCCAGTGCTTAGAGCAGACCGGTCACTTGCCGGACGCGCTGATCGCTTGCGTGGGGGGCGGTTCCAATGCGATGGGCTTGTTCTACCCGTTTATCGACGAGCCGCAGGTTAAGCTCTACGGCGTAGAAGCGGCAGGCGCCGGCCTTGCGAGCGGGAAGCACGCGGCCTCTTTGTGCGCCGGGAAAGCGGGCGTGCTGCATGGCAACCGCAGCTACATGCTAATGAGTGAGCACGGACAAATCACGGAGACCCACTCGATATCGGCGGGCTTGGATTATCCGGGGGTGGGCCCTGAACATTCCTGGTTAAAGGACACCGGCCGGGCGAGCTATGTGGCGGTTACCGACGACGAGGCAGTGGCGGCTTTCCATCAGCTGACTCGCTGCGAGGGGATTTTGCCCGCTCTGGAATCGAGCCATGCGCTTTCTTATTGTGCCCAACTTGCACCCCGGATGGATCAGGACGCGATCATCGTGGTTAACCTTTCGGGCCGCGGCGACAAGGACATTCACACCATCTCCGCGCGCGATGGGATTTCACTTTGAAGCTCCCACCCCAGGGGAGGCGGCAAAAAATGGGCGTATCGCCACAGGCGCGTCGCCGCGCACCGAGATGCTTGCTAAACCCCGTACCCATTCGGGGCATGAGCCCATCATGAGTCGCATCCAGTCTTGTTTCTCATCGCTGCGGGGCTCCTCACGCAAGGCGCTGATCCCGTTTATCACCGCGGGCGATCCGGCACCGGGGTACACCGTCCCGCTGATGCACGCGTTGGTGCAAGCAGGGGCGGATCTCGTGGAGCTGGGGGTTCCGTTCTCCGATCCTATGGCCGATGGTCCCGTGATTCAGCGTGCGAGCGAACGTGCTTTGCGCCATGACGTGAGCCTAGGCGATGTATTGGATATGGTGAAGGCGTTTCGCGAGGCGAATACATCCATCCCGGTGGTCCTGATGGGATACCTCAATCCGATCGAGATCATGGGTTACGAGCGGTTCGCGCAGGATGCGCACAGCGCAGGGGTTGACGGTGTGATAACCGTGGATCTGCCACCCGAGGAAGCGGCGGGGCTCAGCGCTGCTCTGCGCTCGTATCATATCGATCCTGTGTTTCTATTGGCACCGACCACCAACGATGAGCGCAAACGGCGCATTTCCCGCGCGGCTAGCGGTTTCCTCTATTACGTTTCGCTCAAAGGGGTGACCGGAAGCGACAAGTTGGAAAGCACCGCCTTAGCAGCACAAATCGAAAAAATCCGCCAGCTTACCGACTTGCCCGTAGCTATCGGGTTCGGGATCAAAGATGCCCAAACAGCCACCCAAGTGGCCGCTGTGGGTGATGCCGTGGTGGTAGGCAGCGCCTTGGTGGCGAAACTAGCGGAGCGGGAAATGGATATCGAGCATTGCGCCGATGAAGCACGATCCTTTCTCAATGGTATTCGGCGAGCACTAGACTCGGTATATACCGCGGCAGGCGGTGCGCAATGAATTGGTTTACCAAGCTTCTGCCGCCGTCCATCCGTACCAACAGTACCAGCAGAAAGTCCGTTCCCGAAGGGCTTTGGACCAGTTGCCCTTCGTGCAAAGCGGTGCTGTATCAGGCGGAGCTGGAGCGCAATGCGGACGTTTGTGTTAAATGCGGCCACCATTTGCGCATATCCGCGCGCCAACGATTGGACTATTTTCTTGATGCGGAGCCCAAAGAGGAAATCGGCGCCGAGATCGAGCCCAAGGACTTTCTCAAGTTTCGCGACCTAAAGCGCTACAAAGACCGGCTGCGCCAAGCCCAAAAGGAGACCGCGGAAAAAGACGCGTTAGTGGTTATCAAGGGGCGACTGAAAGCATTGCCGATCGTGGCTTGCGCATTCGAGTTCCGGTTCATCGCTGGCTCTATGGGTTCGGTGGTCGGCGAGCGATTTGTGCGTGGGGTCAATACCTGTATCCAAGATAGCTGCCCTATGGTGTGTTTCTCCGCCAGTGGCGGCGCACGCATGCAAGAGGCTTTGGTTTCCTTAATGCAAATGGCCAAAACGAGCGCCGCATTAAGCGCTTTAAGCGAACGCCGGCTACCCTTCGTTTCGGTCCTGACCGATCCGACCATGGGTGGGGTTTCGGCAAGCCTCGCGATGTTGGGGGATATCAATATTGCGGAGCCGAACGCTCTGATCGGCTTTGCCGGCCCGCGGGTAATCGAACAGACGGTACGCGAAAAGCTGCCGGAGGGATTTCAACGCAGTGAGTTTCTGCTGGAACACGGTGCCATCGATATGATAGCGGACCGCCGTCAGCTTCGGCAGCGCGTTGCCTCGATCCTGTCCATACTCACCGGGCAGGCGGCCGCCTAATCGTCTCATAGGAACAAAATGGTGGCCGCAGTGGTAGAACACAAACCGGGTTCTTCGCCGCGTCGGGAACACGGGCGCGCTTGGGCGATCGGTCCTATCTCGCTGCTTCCTGTCTTAGCTCTGTTCGCTGTTTCCAGGCGACTGCGGGCTCAGGGAGGATGACGTGGTGTCCGTGGAGGGTCAAGCTACCGGAGCTTCTTCCTATGGCGCGCGCTTCAGCCGTCTTGCCGATTGGTTGGCTTGGCAGGAGAGTCTGCACAATACTGAAATCGAGTTGGGGCTGGGACGATGCAGGAGGGTCGCGTTGCGCATGGGACTGCGCCAGCCAAAGTACAAAGTTATCACGGTCGCAGGCACCAACGGAAAGGGTTCCACGGTGGCGATGCTGGGCACGATTTTTCGCCTTGCAGGGTACCGTGTCGGGGTCTATAGTTCCCCGCACCTACTGCACTACAATGAACGCATCGCGATCGACGGGGTGGCGGCAAGCGACGGGGCACTCTGCGAGGCCTTCCAGCGCGTCGATGACGCCCGGGGGGCTATTTCGCTTACCTACTTTGAGTTCGGGACTCTGGCCGCTTTGGATCTTTTCCAGCGGGCTCAGCTAGACCTGGCCGTCCTCGAGGTTGGTTTGGGTGGGCGCTTGGACGCGGTGAATATAATCGATGCCGATGTCGCTGTGATCACGGCCATTGGCATCGACCATGTAAACTGGCTGGGGCCCGACAGGGAATCTATTGCGGCCGAGAAGGCCGGCATTTGTCGTCCGGGGAAACCGGTGGTTTGCTCCGATCCCGATCTACCACAGTCTGTCGCGCAGCGTTTACACCTCCAAGGAAGCCCCCTATATCGACTCGGCCACGAATTCTCCTATCGCCGTGACTTGGCCTGCGCGTGGTCTTGGCAGGGAAGGGCACTTCACTACGAAAGTTTGCCTAGGCCGCAACTGCACGGGGAATTCCAGTTGCAGAATGCGGCGGGGGCGATTATGGCGGCAAACCTACTGGGCGAGTGTCTTCAGGTTTCGAAGGAGGCACTGCATCAGGGATTAAAACGGGTGCAGCTATCGGGACGCATCCAGCTTGTCCCCGGTAAGGTCCAATATCTGCTCGACGTGGCGCATAATCCGCATGCCGCGCAAGCACTTGCCCACGCCCTGCAGCAAATGCCGCCGGTGGGCAAAACCCGCGTATTGATCGGAATGCTGAAAGATAAAGATATGGCGGGCGTCTTTGCGGCCCTTAAAGATCTGGCTTCGAGCTGGCATATTAGCTCGCTTGAGGGTCATAGGGGTGCCTCGGCGCAATTACTGGTAGAGCAACTGCGCCGGGTGGATAGAAGTGCGGGCGCAACGCTGTATCCAAATGTTCAGGAAGCGTTGCGCGGGATTCGATGTGAAGCGCAACCCGGTGACCGGGTGCTCGTCGTCGGGTCGTTTCTGACTGTCGCCGGGGTGTTGAAAGAGTTGCAGGAGGAGTTGGCGGGGCAAGCGTCGTGAATGAGTGCGGGGTCGTGGGCCAAGAGTCGCCAAAAAGGTGATCGAGGAAAGGCTCAAGGAGCGTCTGGTTGGGGCCGTAGTGCTCACTGCTGTGGCGGTGAGCTTTATTCCAATGGTTTTCGAAGGAGGGCCCAAAAGCCAGCAGGCGCCGGTGACAAAGTCACAGAAGGATTTCACGTCAAGCAGCCTGGCGGCGGAAGATCCTTCACCTCCGCTAGACGTGGTCGAAGTGGAGCCGGCGTCTGGGCCGATCTCTACCACCCATAGGCCGCCACAAGCGGCCGATCGACCACCCAGTCAACGCTCTCCAAAGCCGCCGCAGTCTGAGACCTTGCCGGACGGTCCCCCGGCGGATGCGACCCGAACGGGTTGGGTGGTGCAGCTTGCCAGCTTTTCGCGCGAAGCGAACGCCAAAACCTTGCGCGCTAAGTTGGTAGCGCAAGGTTTCGCCGCATTTGTCGAACAAACCAGCTCCATATACCGGGTGAGGGTTGGACCGACGTCGGGGCAACAGCAGGCGCGCGATCTCCGTGCAGCACTGAAACGAGCGGTGAACTTACAAGGCGTGGTGGTCCGTTATCCCTAGACGATGGACGCGTACTGCTGGTCGATACGCAGCGCACAGACCTGATGGAGCTAAGCGCATGATCAAGGCGTCCATTGATACCGTAACCGTTGCGCTCGCCAAAGCACCCGCGCCGATGAGAATTTTTATCGTCGAGTCGGGGGGTAACGCGAGCCAAAAGGCGGTGCTTGTTTTTCTCCATGGCAAAGGGGAGGCTAGTGGCTACCCGCATGCAGTCTCCTTGGTTTGCAACCACGCCTCACCCCCGTTTCAAGCACTGCTTGGGCGACTTAGGGATGTCATCGTGGTGGCGCCCCAGGCTCCGAATGATCCTTCGACGGAGTGGAATTGGCGCGATTACGTCCCAGACCTTTGCCGGTATCTAGCCGAGCACTTCCCGGAACAGGAGATCCTTGCCACTGGGTTTAGCCGGGGAGGATTGGGTGCATTGCAGCTTATCCACCATTGCCCGCAGCGCATCAAGAAATGGGCGATCGTTGATCCTCAGAGGGCCCAGGACGAGGAGGAGGAAAACAACCTCCTATCCAGCATCACTTCTGAAGCAAGCGGTTGGCTGCGGTACGGCAAAGGGATCCCCCACAACCTGCCGTTCGCGGAAAAACTCGCTACGCATCTGCCGCGTGAACGCGTTGGCTTGGTCGATCTAGGGCACTGCGAGCTTGCTGTCGCTGCCTACCAGGGCGAAAAGCTCGATGCAGATGAGAGTGTGTACGAGTTTCTCGGTCTTGAATACCGGTAGGGACTAGCGACTCTTTGTCTAAGTCCGACAGGCTGCTAGCGTGTCCAGCGTTGCCGGAGCAGAAAGCGGCAACCGCGAGCCTGCCGTACGAACGCGCGCGTTGGTACTGGGAAACTCAAGCGACACCGCGCTTGGCGTTCTGCAGAGTAACCGCGCTAGCGCTGTTGCGCCACCTGACTAATCCCCGGATTATGCACATGCCATACAGACGAGCGCCGCCGCCTGGGACATCCACGAGCGCTGGCTGGCCTTGCCTGAGATCGCATTTCTCCCGGACCCACCCGAACTGCACCAACAACTGCGGCAACGGAGCCGATCGGTCGACCTGAATCGGCCCTCTGGACGGATGCCCACCTGGCGGCCTTCGCCATGGCGGGCGGGTGTCGGCTGGTGGCGTTCGACGCTGACTTTCGGCGCTTTCCCGGTCTCGACTTCCTCCAGCTTATTTCTTGAGCACGGCGATCACCAACCCCGAACGGGTCGGCAAGGCGAAAGACCTGCTTCGGGCGGGGGCTCGCGGCTCAATCCTGACGGATCTTCCTTAACCCGGAGTTCCTAAGTTCTTGAAATATTGCTGAAAGGTGTGATTTCGCACCTAGCTGTGTTGGCATGTAATACAACATATAGTGCTTGCATGTTAAGGAGCATATC
>JBOIEE010000348.1:0-3662 GCA_050740975.1 Gammaproteobacteria bacterium
CCCTAAAGGGTCCTTGTAGACTACGAGGTTGATAGGCCGGATGTGGACGCCCAGTAATGGGTGAAGCTAACCGGTACTAATTGCCCGTGAGGCTTGACCATATAACACCCAAATGAATTGGTCGACTGCCCCTTCGGGGGCGCGGTAACGCGAACGCAGTTTTTCTATCACTGAGCGACAATTAAGAGCGATCGCTTCCTGGATTCCAGCAAAGCGCTCGCATAGATAGATTTCTCGGTTTGCCTGGCGGCCATAGCGAACGGGAACCACCCGATCCCATTCCGAACTCGGAAGTGAAACTGTTCAGCGCCGATGATAGTGTGGATCCCCATGCGAAAGTAGGTCACTGCCAGGCGTTAAATTAACCCCTTGGTTCTTACGAACCAAGGGTTTTTTTATTGCGGGTTTACTCAGATGAGTATGGTGTGCCCCATCAGGCGCCATCGATTGACCGTCTCCGGTGCTTTCCTTAGACTTAGCGCCAGACAAAAGATTAAAAATAGGGCGATTAGCTCAGCGGGAGAGCGCCGCCTTCACACGGCGGAGGTCGCTGGTTCGATACCAGCATCGCCCACCATAAGAATCAAAGCGTTAGCCTACTTACTGCAGTTGCTCCGCATTCCCAACGTGACGCGATCGTGACACACTGCCCTCCAAAACGGACACCGCAACGCGCACGTTCTCGGGGGCAGGTGGGCATACCGTTCGGTTATCTTGACCGTGGTATGCCCCAGAAAGTCCCGCACCTCGGCCAGTGGCACGCCGGCTGATACCAGCCACGCGGCAGAGGTGTGTCGTAGGTCGTGGATCCGGAAATCCGTGATCCCAGCCCGCCGACACGCGCTGGCGAAGGCCCTCTTCACATCCTGGATCCGCTGTCCATTCCGGTGCGTAAACACCCAGGGGCTTGCCGGGACGTGTTGGGCGCGGAACCGCATCCGGTTCAAAATGGCTTCACTCGCCACTTTGTTAAGCGGTACCGAGCGGCGCTTCCCTGTCTTGGTATTTTGTCGTTCCTCAATTGCTCTCTGTTTCGCACCTACTATGGGCTGGCCAGAGAGCAAGATAAATGAAAGTTTCACTTTTGCACTTTCGATTGCCTTATTATGTGGCATGCGGCGTGTGGCACCGACTACGCCGCTATAAGGGCTAGGCATAGGACGGCCGTCATTGCCGAACAGCCTTCTTGGATACAACAAGACGCCATGAAGCGCATACATCCACACCGCAGTGGCCTTGTCAATGCAGATCACCATCGCGTGGCTGGCTTGATGCTATCGGTGCCGACGGCCGTGCTGGCACTTGGGCTCGGTTCCTGGGATTCGCATTCATCGCCAAAGGCCAAGATCCCTTTGGTCGACGCCAAGGTTGAAGAGCTCGACACCCTCAAAGTGGGCTTAGCGAACCGAGCGCAGTTCAAACGGGCGGGCTTGGAATTTCCGCTCGTGCTCTCTGACCTCAGATTCGAGCTCATTCAGCCGAAAGCGGGCCGAGATTACATACGCATATGGAGCAAAGAGCCTATTCGCGAACCGGAGCTCGATTTTCTACTCGAGGTGAACTGGTCCCATGGGCGTTTGGTGCGCGAGTACACGGTGCTGTTGGATCCGCCACGCTATGAGCCGCTCCCAAGCGCCCCGGCCCGTCCCCCAAGGATCGCCGCCACGGCAACAGGCTTGCGGTCGCCAGCAAGCAGCCGAGCTGGGCCGCGGTGGGCAAGCCCAGGCGCTAATGGCTTATATCAATTTGCCCCCACGCAAGCAGGAGATACCTTATGGGAGATCACGCGGGATAGCCTCCCGGGCTCTGGGATCAGTGTACAGCAGATGATGATCGCACTGCTTAAGGCGAACCCCCAAGCGTTCATCGACGGCAATATCAACCTGCTAAAAAAGGGAGAGATCCTGCGGATCCCGGATCCTGCAGCGCTTGCCTCGATTAGCCTCGCTGAGGCACTAGCAGAAGTGCGCCGTCAAAACGCCCTCTGGCAGCAATATCGGGGGAAGCTGGCCTCATCCGTAAGGGCGGCGAGCAAAGACGAGAATTCGCGCCTGCGCGAGCGGGTCAAGGAAGCCGAGGATCTGGTCGAGCTGCTGCGCCGACAAATCCAGCTTAAGGACGATGAGCTGGCGGCGTTGCAGGCAAAGTTAGCGCAGCCGGAGGCACAAGCCCCGCAGACCTCAGAACAGCCGCAGTCCGCCAGCCTTAGGGCGCCAGAAACGCCGGGCGCTGAGCCGTCAGCATCCTCTGCGCCGCTTTCGGGCGCCGACGAGACGACGCCGAGCAGCGAACCGCAACCACCACCCCTTGCAGAGGCGGCGCGTGGCGAGATCGTGGATGCAGCGCCCGTTGAAGGCGCACGGCTTATTCCGGGGGGCATTTACCTTGTCGCGGTAGCCGGACTGATTGCTTTTTGGGTGGTGTGGCGCATGCACGCGCGAAGGCAAGAGGCGGAGGTGGAGGTCCAATCTTCTTCGGTGGGTTCAGGATCTCCGGGCTCGGCCGATGGAGTCGAGGATGAAGGACAAAGCGCTACCGTCGAGCTTCCTCGCGAGTCTTATGCGCAACAAACTAAGGGATCCGCGCAAGGGGTAATCGAGCCAAACTCCACCACGCCGAAAGGCGATTTTGTGGTCGTGGAAGATTTAATCGCAGTGGAGGAGGTTATCGTCGTAAATTTAAAAACTCAGGAAGAACAGGAAAATGCCGGTTTATCAATACGGTAAAGTTGCCACGCACATTTTCCCGCCATCTGTGGGAGAGAACGCGATCTCGATATAAAGTTTCAGTCGCTTAGAGATGGATTGCCCATCGAGCGAGTCGTATTTTACGAACCGGACGACGAGGACGTAGCTAAGGATCCATCGACGCTTCATATTGCGGTGATCACAGATCACTATCCGTCGGATAAGGAGTATCGGGCTGCTCTGGACGCGCTCTCAAGCGTTGCGGCAAAATACAGTGTCAACATCCGCCCGTTGTTTTCCACTTGCAAGGATTGGCAGGAATACTTCCCTCTTGTGGCGGCGAACGTGAACCA
Source organism: Gammaproteobacteria bacterium (assembly GCA_050740975.1). Lineage (GTDB taxonomy): Bacteria > Pseudomonadota > Gammaproteobacteria > JBOHHR01 > JBOHHR01 > JBOHHR01. The sequence goes on from JBOIEE010000348.1 coordinate 3,041, forward strand.
AGCGGATGGCCACGTCATTGGGGCGTTCCCCAGGTTGTAAGACCGAGTCCGCGCGCAGTGACAAGACAGAGAACTGCAACGAGGGGATGATCGCCGCGTCCATCGAAAAAGCGTCTCGATCGCGTTCGTCTACCAAACCCTGTTCGCCTACGCACGGTACGGGCTGTCATGCTTCCTTGCGGCCCCTTGGGACGAACCTCGGTCACCGCGGCACGGGAGCAGATCGCACGCGGTGCGGGTGCCGCCTCCTACGCGGAGTTCTGTGCGCGCACCCCGGCACTGACCCCTGCCGAAGCGTTGCGCCGCGAGGGCGAGCGGCTCATGGATGCAGATGCGAAGCTAACCGGGCTGAAGCAGCTTCAGGGTCTATCTGGAGAGGCGGCTATCAGAGCGGGGCACTCAAATCCTTTCACCACCCGCGATGGCCGTTAAGAGAAAAAGGTAAAACGATTGTGACGCTGGCGGAGGTTTACCAGCTAGTGTAGTGTCCAACAAAGATGGTGTTATGACGCGAATTCAGTTATGCTGATTCATGTCCAGAACAAGCGCGATTGTGAACCTTGCGGATGCTGACCGGCAGCGACTTGAGGGCTGGGTGGCGGCCCACGGGACGCCTCAGCAG
>JBOIEE010000349.1:0-3070 GCA_050740975.1 Gammaproteobacteria bacterium
GATATGCTCCTTAACATGCAAGCACTATATGTTGTATTACATGCCAACACAGCTAGGTGCGAAATCACACCTTTCAGCAATATTTCAAGAACTTAGGAACTCCGGGTTAAGGAAGATCCGTCAGGATGCGTGCGGCCGTAAATATCCTTCAGGTCGTCGCGGCACATGCGCAGGCTCGAAAGGGAGGTCTCCAGGTGCTCAAGGCGGCGATTCACGCGCCTGATCTCGAATTCTGCGGCCCGCCTACAGCCCGTGGAACAGTATTCCGACGGCCGGCCTTATTAACCGGCAGTGACGCGCCGCAGCTTTTGCAGACTTTCTCCACCATACCCTATTTTGCTAATTTCGCGGGTAAAAAAACGGCACGGCGTGCCCGCTCCCCCGGTTGATCGAAAGTATTTTCCCACCCCCTATCCCTCACCTAGCATCGGTGAGCGCCGTCTTGCGCGCGTGGCACGAACTGCACAAGCCTTGAAGGTTGCTGGGATCGTCGGCGCCACCGCGGCGCTTGGGGATAATGTGATCGACATCCGTTGATGGTGCCCGCTGGCATATGCGGCAAACAGGGTCGCGCGCCAGCACCAGCAATCGGAGTCGGCGCCAGCGCGCCCCGTACCCCTGGGTGGTGGAGCTACCGCGCGCCTGATTGTAAGCCTGGGTACGTACAGTCCAATGGACTGAAGAATATCCCCCTCGCTCAGCAAGATGCGCACACATCGGGGCTCGGCAGGGCGGCTTGGGAGCGTAGGGCATTAATGGAAAGGATTCCTGTTATATGCTAGTATTGGCATGTGCTCAAGCCTCTGATATGGATCGGCTCCAGCAAGGAAGACCTGAAGGCGTTCCCGGCGCGAGTGCAAGATGTTATGGGCTTTGCGCTGTTCAGGGCACAGCAAGGGGCAAAGCATCCACGCGCCAAACCACTGGTTCAGCGGGGCGTCGGTGCTCGAGGTTGTCGACGACTATGACGGTGACACGTTCCGCGCAGTGTCACGGTCAGGTTCGCTGGTGTGCTCTATGTGCTGCACGCCTTCCAGAAGAAGGCGAGGCGAAACATCACCACCCCCAAACAAGACGTCGCGTTGATTAAGCAACGGTTGAAGCCCGCGGAAACCGATTATGCCGAAAGAACACATGAGCAAACGAAGCGAAACGATTGAGGTTACCCCAGGCAGCGGCAATGTATTTGCCGACCTCGGATATAAACAGGCGGACTTAACACTTCTTAAGGCGAAGCTTGCCGCCTGCATTGCAGACACCATCGCCGCGCGCAAGTGGAGCCAGCGCCAGGCTGCGGAAAAACTGGGGATCGACCAACCCAAGGTCAGCGCGCTGTTAAACGGACGACTACGCGATTTCTCCGTTGATCGCTTGCTGCGATTTATCATCGTGCTTGGCCAGACAGTTGAGATCGCCATACGCCACAGCCCGCGTTCCAACCGCTTACGGCCATGTGTAAACCCTCATGCGACACCTTAAAGGAATGCGCCGGGTGACAGGGTGCCAACCCGGCGCCAATGCCGGAAGGGAGGTTCGGCGACCACCGAAGTCATATTACGATGTGGCGAATTTCATCACCTCCGCCAACGCGTTTGGTCGCGTAGAAAATGACGAACGGTCGCGCCGTGTACGGATCGCGCAGCATCGACATTTCCAGCCTGTCAACAACGACGTAAGATCGCAAAAAATTACCAAAAGACAATGCTCAAACTGTTCGCGCCGATCGCGGGCACGTCCTCGCACAAGATCACCCGGTGCCCGAGCAGAAGGCTCGGCTCTGAGGCGATAACCCTTTGTTGCCAAAGATAATTTCCTTGACCGTCTTTTAATTTGCGCACCGCCGCCAATGTCGCGCTGGACATTAACCAAACCGCACCTGAAAGGTAAGGTATCCTCAGACTCGCTACCAAATCTACAAGTTTGTCGCCTGGATTCGAACTTGCAAAGGCACCCGAAGCGCCGCTTGCACCAGTATCTAGTTGCATCCGAAGCGGTGCTTGTAGGGTAGGTCAAAAAGCCTCGCGGCTTGTTTATGCCATCGCCGGAAACGAACGCGGTGCCCTCTTGGCGTGCGAAGCGATCGGCGATCTTTTCAGAAAGCAGCCCGCCAATCAATGGCGCTATCGTCCAGCAATTTTTGAGTTACCCTCGGTGCGCAATAATGCTCGTGCACCGGAACCCGAATTTTCCCAACCTCCGGCGATGTCGTTTCGGGTCGGCCCTCGGTTTCGATCACCCACCCGGAGCCTATGTCATCGGTGTCCAACAGCTCTTCTAGGTGATCGGTTGAAACCGTGAGGTTGCGGGCGATCTGGCGGATCGGGCTCGAATCGAATACTTTCCTGTTGATGAACGTACGCAACTCATCGGGCACGAGGTAGCCACCTTGGGTTAACAAGGGAGCTTCCGTTTACCGGCTCCGGCCAAGGCTCGGGATCTTCGAATCTCTAACGGCTGGCCCCGGCCGTGCTGATGTTCTCCATCCCCTTTCGCTCGCGCCTTCTCGTAAGCCCGATCTAGCGTCGATACTCGTATCGCGAGCCGCTTGGCGAGCGCAACCCAGCTTAGCGAACCGGGCGGCCGCTTGGTCTATGGGGTCGTCCGTGGTGGGCTGTTCGACCGCGCCCTGTTCCTCCTCGGGCCCGTTCATCGCCCACCCCGATCATCCGTGTGATGCGCTCCAGGCGCCGCTCGGTCAGCTCCCAGCGCCAGCAGGCTGGACAGCGATTACCGCATTTGAGCGTAGTCGGCGCTCCACACTCCCGGCACGTTGGCACCGCCGATCCGACAACGGTATACTGAGGGTGTCGGTGTTCATTGGTGTGGGTGCCGGCGTTGTTGTGCAAGTCGTCCGCCCCGAGCGCGATCCGGGGCGGGCGCGTTAGTCCTTCCATTTCATAGCCTCGCTTCGGCGCCGTACGTCCTTTTTGGTTGTGGCCGCCCACCCTCGGCCTCAGCCTCAAGGCGCCGCTGCCACTCCTCCCCGGCCTGCCGGGAGATCAAGCGCCGGCGGCCAACTTTGTAGCTCTTAAGACGGCCTTTGGCGATCTCTCGATAAACGGTTTGGCGT
>JBOIEE010000350.1:0-9423 GCA_050740975.1 Gammaproteobacteria bacterium
GCTCAGAATATTGCGCCTCGCCATTACAATTGCGATAACGACATTCCCTTGAGACCTTTGGCATCGGCGGTAAATTGCTCGCGTTCGGCGGTGGGCATGGGGATCAGCCCTCTGTCCGCCAGATATCCCTCCTCGCCCCAAGCCTTTTCGCTGGTGAACTCCGCGAGGAATTCCTTGATCCCGGGGATGACGTCCACATGCGCTTTCTTGACGTAAATATACAAAGGCCGCGAAATGGGATAGGACCCATCGGAAATGGTCTCGAACTCGGGCGCTACGCCTTCCACCAAAGAGCCTTGGACCTTATCGGTATTCTGATCCAAGAAGCTGAATCCAAATACGCCCAAGGCATTGGGATTAGCTTCCAGCTTCTGCACGATTAGGTTATCGTTTTCGCCCGCTTCGATATAGGCGCCATCCTCCCGAACCGTGTGGCAGATGGCCTTAAACTTATCCCCGTCCGACTCATTTATCGACTTGATCCAGCCGAAGCTCTTGCAACCCCCTTCCAAGGCCATTTCCGCGAAGGCATCTCGGGTACCAGAGGTGGGCGGTGGTCCTAGCACCTCGATCTTTGCGTCCGGCAGCGCGCTGTTGATGTCTTTCCATGTCTTATAGGGGTTCGGCAGCAGTTTCTCCGCGCCACTGGGATCGGGTATTTCCTTGGCCAGAGCCAAGTACACGTCTTTTAGAGAGAGGCCAAGCTGTGGCGATTGCTTGGAATTTGCGAGGGCGATCCCGTCATAACCGACCTTCACCTCTACGATGTCGGTAACGCCGTTTTTCTGGCATTGCGCAAACTCCGAATCCTTCATCCGGCGCGAGGCGTTGGCGATGTCCGGATGCTCCACACCCACCCCGGCGCAGAACAGCTTCATACCGCCACCGGTACCCGTCGCCTCGACCTTCGGTGTTTTTAACCCGCTAGCCTGGCCGAAGTGCTCCGCCACAACAGTGGCGAACGGGTATACCGTAGACGAACCGACGATGCTGATATAGTCCCGCGCCGCCTGTGCCACCGTGGAAAAACCGGTTCCCGCTACGGCTAGCACCAGCCCTAATTTAAGCGATCGTGTATACAACATACAAACCTCCATAACACTTATATTTCAATGGGGTAACAAAAACTCGAGCTACCTTTGGCCAAAAACGGTTCACGGGCGTGCACCTGCATGGCGAGTGATTGCTTTTAGGGTCCACCATACTACCGAGCAAATGTGACAGTTTTGTTACACGGCAGGTACTGAGCCCCGCCGCGCTTAGGTGCATACCTGGACCCGTCCAAATTTTGACCTGACCGGCCAGAGCGGTTATTAGGCTAATTGATACAACAACGTGACAGTGTCTCGACGCGATGTGCAGTGCCTGGCGTAGACAAACTGCCCTGGCGATTAAAGTCAGGTACCGGTAATGCTGTACCCTTTAAGCAACATACAGCCTTGATGGCCTTCTTAGATTACCGGGGTTCTTGGTTAACCCATTAACTCAATGATGCGAAAAGTTTCTCAAAATTTGTTTCAGGGCCTTTACGACTGTTGTAACAATCGTTATTCTATGTTGTACAATAAACACATAGTTCTCCATTAGTGGAATCAGAAAGCATGGCCTCCGAAACAATGACTGAAAGCATCCCCTCTTCCCAAGCTCAAGTGCCAGAACCTCAACTCGTGGAGATCCTGAGTCACCATTACGGCGACGGGTTCGTATACCTCCTTAACGCTAGCCTAGAGGCTTGGTATAAGGTCGCGATAGCAAAGGGCTATGTCAGCGATGACGGGTATTTAACCCGCAAAGGGCGGGCATTACTAGCCAGTTACCATTACGCTTAAAGGCGCTTCGAATTATTAACGCCCTGGCGACCGTGGCAACATTCATCGCCGATAGCGATGCGCGACGAACGGCAACTCGACCACTGTGACGGAAAGCAACTGGCCTCGTCTCCGCGTCCAAAGCGGGGTGCCGGGGGCGGCTTGGGCGCTGTTCACATATCCCATGGCGACTGGTCGGTCCAGATAGGGGCTGTAGCCGCCGCTAGACACAGCTCCCACCCGGTTTCCGTATTCATCCACCAGTTCCACATCATGGCGCACGGGCGCTTTGCCCTCCGGTTGCAAGCCCACGCGCACAGTATCGGGTCCCTGAGCGATTTGCTCGAACAGCACCCGAGCCCCTGGAAAACCGCCCGCACGAGTGCCTCCAGGCCGCCGTGACCGCCCTATCACCCAATCCAGCCGGGCTTCGACGGGAGTTGTTTGCTCGGTTAGATCCTGGCCGTAAAGACACAAGCCCGCTTCCAGACGCAACGAATCCCTCGCGCCCAGCCCGGCCGGTTCGACTTCCGGGTTGTCCAGAAGCATACGCCCCAGCCGCTCTGCGGCGAGGGCGGGCACCGAGATCTCAAATCCATCCTCTCCCGTATAACCGCAGCGGCTCACGATGCAGTCTTGGCTTGCGATGCGAAACCGGCGAGCGCTCATGAAAGCCAGTGTATCCGTGTTTGGCGCAAAGCGCTGCAGCACCTGCGGCGCGGCAGGCCCTTGCAGCGCCAGTAGAGCGAGATTGGGGAGTGGCTGTACACGAAACCCCGGCCCTTCGTACCCATTCAAGTAACGTAGATCCCGATCCGTGCAGGCCGCGTTCACGACCATAAACAGGCTTTCTCCCAAATCGATGACCATTAGATCATCCAGGATCCCTCCGGCTTCGTTGGTAAACACCGTGTAGCGTTGGCGATAGTGCCCTAGCCCTACGATGTCGCTAGGTACCAAGCCCTCCAATACCTCACGGCACGACTCCCCCCCCATCATCAACTGACCCATGTGCGAGACATCGAATAAGCTCGCCTGCGCGCGCGTATGCAAATGCTCCCGCTTGATGCCGCCGGAATAGTGCACGGGCATGTGGTATCCCGCAAACGGCGCCATCTTAGCCTTGAGCTCTAGATGCAAAGGGTGTAAGGGTGTTTTTTTTAATTCGTTCAACGCTGTTCCGCCCATCCAACTGCTCATTCGATCAGCGCCGGTAAAATGAATCGTCATAGAAACCACTTTCACGCGACATGCGGTCCCACATGAAGGAGGGACCCAAAACCGGTATGGACGGATCGATGAGCACAATGACCGCCTTGGTCAACCAGCTCAAACACACCAGAGTGAAGCCCAAGATAAATAAAGGGCGGTAAGGATATTTTTCGTCCGTTATCGAGCCTGTTTGGCTTCTTCGCGCGAGGTAGAAGTAAATACCTGCAAAAAGAACCACCGCTCCGAAGACACCGACGGTCGCCGCCAAACTATTCACGCTTTCTAACATCACACGATCTTAGTACTTCTGTTTCAATGCCATGGGGGCGGGCACTCTGACGCCGCTAAGTATTTGTGAAACACTTGAACGGGGTGCAACACGTCCAACTCAAGGGCTTGGCGAATCTGCTGGCGACAACTGCTGCCGGTTGCGATCACCAGGGTCTCGGACCGGGCGCGGCGAACGCTAGGCAAGAGGACCAATTCCGCGATCTGGAGCGACAGATCATAGTGCTGACTTTGGTAACCGAACAGACCCGCCATACCACAGCACCCGGATGGAATCAAAGCAACCTTTGCTTGCGGTATTAATCCTAAAGCGTCCACGCTCGGTTGCGATCCGGCCAAGGCTTTTTGATGGCAATGTACGTGTAACACGATCTCCTTGGGTGCCGGATTAAAAGCCAAGCCGTGCTCGTCCATACCCGCTAAAAATTCTTCGAAAACCACGATGCGCTTCGCGATAGCCCTTGCCTGTTCGCGGATGTCGGCACTTTCTAACAGATCGAGTAGCTCATCGCGGTAGGTATACACTTCAGAGGGCTCCAGACCAATGATGGGCAACTCCGGGAAACGTTGCAGCACACGGATCGCGCCCAACATCGTCTTGCGTGCTCGCCGCAATAGCCCCAGGCTCACTTCCATACGCCCAGACGATACGCAAGGTGTTACGTAAACCATGAGTCCTAGTCGCTCCAAAACCTCCACCGCCGCCCGACCGATCTCGGGCTCATAGTATTCCGTGATCGGATCCACCAACAGCACCACGGCCGATCTGGCCCTTAGGGGCTGGGGCCTCCCCTTGCACCACGAGCTGAAACGCTTGCGCGCCAAGCGAGGCAGCTGACGCGCCTTATGGATCCCCAGCAGGCGTTTCGCCGCCGCGCTCCCCAGTACCGCATTGCTAAACCAGGGCGCATAGCTCGCAGCCTTGCTGAGGGCGCTAAAGCGGGCGAGAACCTCAGTGCGCCAAGAAACGCCGTGTCGGTCCTGGTAATACTGCAGGAACTCCGCCTTCATGCGCGCCATATCCACGTTCGCCGGGCATTCTGCGCGACACCCTTTGCACTCCAAACAAAGATCGAGGGCCATTTTCAGCTCCTCGATCGCTAAAGGCCGGTCCGCCGCATCGCCAGCCAATAACAGCCGGAAAAGGTTAGCGCGTCCTCGAGTCGTGTGCAATTCTTCCCCCAGGGCGCGATAAGACGGGCACATAGTGCCTGCCCCCGTCTTCTGCACACAAACTCCAGCTCCGTGGCAACGTGCTGCGGCGCCTAATATACCGCCCGTCTCGCCCCAGTCGAAGTGGGTTGGCGTGAAACTCTTGTGGGCGGACTCCGTTTGCGCCCGCAGGTGTGACAGCAGATCCGGGGGGTTCACAACGGCGCCCGGATTCAGCAGATTATCGGGATCAAAAGCACGCTTCAAGGTGACCAGCTGCTGCGTGATCGGGCCCCCCAGGGTGTCGGAGAGAAAGCGCGCGCGCAGCCGCCCGTCTCCGTGCTTGGCAGAAAAGGAGCCGCGATAACGCGCCACAATCGCCGCTACTCCTTGCATGACGTGAGCGAAAATCGCGCGCTCACTGCCTAAACGTAGATCCAACAGCGGTCGTAGATGCAGCACCCCCATGCCGGCCGATCCGTATACCACACAGGTGGTGCCATATTGGCGCAACAGCTCTTGCACCTCGCGTAGGTAAGCCGGCAGATCCGAAACTGCCACCGCGCTATCCTCAATACCCGTTACCGGCTTACGGTCCGCCGTCATGCCCATCAGCAGGCCAAGCCCGGCACGGCGCAGAGCCCAGGCGCGGTCCGCCTCTTCTGCTCGTAACACTGGATAAGCATAACCAAGCCCATGCGAGCGATAGGTCTCGAGCAAAGCATCGCAAGCCTGGCTCGCCTGCCTCGCATCATCACCGGAGAACTCTACTAACAATACCGCCGCCGGATCGCCTTCGACCCAAAACCGATTTCGGGATTGTTCGGTGTTGTTCCAAGTCAAGGCGAGAACATGACGGTCCAAAATCTCTATCGCGCTGGGGGCAGCGAAGAGGGCTACTGAAACAGCCTCCAGAGCCTCCTCTAACGCGTGAAAATGCGGACATACAAGCAGGCGCGCCCGTGGGATCGGTTCCAAGCGCAGGCTGATCTCGGTGACGAGCGCTAAGGTGCCTTCGCTGCCACAGAGGAGAGGCGTTAGATTAAACGGCGTACCGTCTGCCACCCAGGGCTGCTGTCGGGCGATGACATCCAAAGCGTATCCCGCATTATTCGGGATCCCCCGAGCGCTCGGATAGCGATCCAGAACAGTTCCACGGTGCGCTTCGAGGATGGCATGCAGCGTGCGATAAATTTCCCCTTCTCGGCCGGGCGCGCGTAGCTTGCGCTGCCGCTCCGCCTCCGCTGTAGGTTGAAAGCTCACCAAGTTGCCATCGCTTAATAGCGCTTCGACGCCGACCACGTGCTCGCGCGTCGTGCGGTAACGCAAGGCATGGGCGCCCCAGGCATTATTGCCCAACATGCCACCGATGGTGCATCGGTTCGCCGTAGAGGGATCGGGGGCAAACATCAATCCATGTCCTTGCAACTGGGTGTTCAGTTCAGCGAGCACCACACCGGGCTGCACCCTGGCCTCCCGAGCTGTGGCGCTAACCGCGATGATCTCGTTCATGTGACGGGAGAAATCGATCACAAGACCGGGACCCACACATTGACCCGCTAAGCTAGTACCGGCACCGCGGGCAATAAGAGAGATCCCTTCACTAGCGGCAAATCGCATAGTTTTACGGCAGTCCTCGGTATCCTGAGGACGCACCACGCCTAATGGCAGGAACTCGTAAGGGGATGCGTCGGTGGAAAAAAGACGGCGAGTTAGATCGTCGGTGAGGACTTCGCCTTTGATCTCCCGGGCCAATCGCGAACCTTGTGTTCTTTCTAGCTTATTTTGATGCATCTACAAGCCGTCCCGGGCACCCTTTCATGCGACCGCCCATTGCTGGGACAGCAGCTCGACGTGTTCGTTCCAGCACCGTCTGCGTCCGCTCTCTCCTGCTTTGCACGACGTTTTTTCCGATAAACGAGGCGTGCCGGCAGCGCGTCGCCCATATGGCGCGAGTACAGCCCGCCCGGGGCGCGACCGGTCAGCCGACGCGGCCGGCTTCATAGGTGAGCCCAAAAACGGTGTCCGTAAGCCACCGCCGGAACGACTCGTTGTCCATGAACTGCTTGAAGAGCTCCGTATCGTCCTTCAGTACCGCCGTCATCACACGCGCCAGCGCCTTGTCGTGTTCGATGCGGGCGTTTTGCCTGTCGGAGTTCTTTATGGCGTTCTGGTAGGCCGTGTCGGCCGCAACGCGGGTCGGGATGTCCTCGGCGATCAGCTTGTGCACGCGGTCGGTATCGGTCCATGGGATGTTGCCAAACTGGTCGTTGAAGATCTTGAGGATGTTCGAGAGCCGGTCCAGCTCCGGCTCGGGCTTGCGCCCGCCGCCCGTCGTCGGCAGCGGCTCGATCTCCGCGTCGGTGTCCGGAAGCTGAATCTTCACCGCCGCCTGCTTCTCGACCCTGTAGCTGTCCATGTCGATCGCTTCGAGGATGCCCTTCGACAGGTCCTCCTCGACGGGTGCCGGCAGCTTCGGGACCAGGAAGCTCAGGAAGATCGAGAGGTTCTCCCACTCGGCGCTGGTGTAGGGCAGGACCTGGGAGAGGAAGCCGTAGGTGCGCGTGAACGCCTTGGCGTTGCTCTTGAAGTCCACCTGCCCGTCCTCGTCGAGCTGCTCTCTGTAGACGGCGACACAGGCGTCGAGGATCGGATCGAGCCGGTCGCGGTCCGCCCCACCGAGGTACAACTCCACGAGCTCGTCGACCTGCGTCGCCGCGTAGACCTGGTAGCCGTCGAGAGCGGCCTTGAGGTCGTGCAGCTTGTTCGGGTTGGTCTCCTCGGCGAGGATCGTGGTCCGGTAGTAGTCGGCGAAGGCGTCCCCGATCGTGTCCGAGTCGTTCATGAAGTCGAGGACGAAGACATCGTGCTTCTGCGGGTGGGCGCGATTCAGACGCGAAAGCGTCTGCACCGCCTTGATGCCCGATAGCACCTTGTCCACGTACATCGTGTGCAGCAGCGGCTCGTCGTAGCCGGTCTGGAACTTGTCGGCGCAGATCAGGAAGCGATAGGGATCTTCCTGGATCTTGTCGGCGATCTGGCTTGACGGAAACCCGTTGAGCGACGCCTCCGTGACCTTCGCTCCGCCGTACGCGTGCTCGCCCGAGAAGGCGATGATGGTCTTGCCGAAGCTCCTGCGCTCGACCAGGTAGTCGCGGATGGCGTGGAAGTACTGGATCGCCCGCTCGATGCCGCTCGTGACCACCATCGCGCGCGCCTGGCCGCCGATCTTGTTCAGCGCCAGCACCTGCTCGTGGAAGTGGTCCACCATGATCTTGGCCTTGAGCCGGATCGCGTGCTCGTGGCTCTCGACGTAGCGGCGCAGCTTCTTCTTCGCGTGCTTGGTGTCGAACTCCGGGTCGCTCTCGACCTTTTTGATCAGCTTGTAGTAGCTCTCGACCGGCGTGGAGTGCTTCAGCACGTCCAGGATGAAGCCCTCCTGGATCGCCTGCTTCATGGTGTAGCTGTGGAAGGGCCGGTGCCGCACCGTACCATCCGGCTGCCGCTCCGGCTCCACGAAGATCTCCAGCGTCTTGTTCTTGGGCGTGGCGGTGAAGGCGAAGTAGCTGGCGTTGGGCAGGAGCTTTTTGGCCTCCATCAGCCGGTTGATCCGGTCCTCGGTGGTCTCGTCGTCCTCCTCGGCGCCGCCCGCGCCGAGTGCCATCGAAACCGCCGCAGAGGTGCGCCCGCCCTGGCTCGAGTGCGCCTCGTCGATGATGATCGCGAAGCGTCGTCCGCGCTGCTCGCTGCCGATCTCGTCGAGGATAACGGGAACTTCTGCACCGTGGAGATGATGATCTTCTTCCCCTCGGCGATGAGCTTGCGCAGGTCACCCGAGCGCTCGGCGTGCCCCACCGTAGCGCCCACCTGCGCGAACTGCTTGATGGTGTCCTTGATCTGCTGGTCGAGGATCTTCCGGTCGGTGACGACGATGATCGAGTCGAACACCGCCGCGTCGTCCCTCCTCGTCACTCAGGCCATCGGCTTCGTCGACCGATTCCGCCTCCTCGACCTCATCCGGCAGCCGAGCTGCCGCCTCGCGCACGTCGAGCTTGCCGGTGACCACGTCGGCCGTCAGACGGGTCCGGTATTCGCGCAGCAGAGTGACGTTCCAACTTGCTGCGTTCGTGGCCTTCTTGAGCTGCTCTGTATCAGAATTTACCGAGGAGAGGATTGCGTCCTGCTCGATGAGCGGAGGGGTCCCAAGCAACACGCCGCCCAGAATCTGCCTGTTCAGTCCGTCCATTGTCGTGCCCTTGGCTGCTTCATTCATCTGTGCCCGGGCCGGGGGACTCTGCATCGCAAGTTGCAGGTACTGCGGACGCACCATTTTGAAGTTCGGGCGGTGGCGGACCAGGCGCGGATTGATGATTCCTGGCTCCACCAGCTCTGGGACCACCGCCACTCTCCCGACCGTGCCCATGACACTGACGAGTACATCTCCCGGGAACACCCGATATCGCTTCATCTCTTCATACTTCTCCGCCGAGATGTAGTAGTCCCCCGTCGAGAAGTCGTTCGGAATCACTTGTTGCTGACCGTAAACACGGTAGCCCGCTGACGTATACATTGACTTGGTAAGCGACGAGCCATAGGGCCCTGCAACTGATTCGGTCACGAGCGCCTTGAGCCGTCGCACCTCCCAATGCTCCGGCACGTCGCCCAGCCACCCCACGCCGGAGGGCTTGAGGCGGCCGTGGGGGTCGAGACCGCGAGTGACGGCGCGGTGGATGATGGCCTGCTTCTGCTCCTCCAGCAGCTTGATCAGCTTCTGCTTGGCGCGGATGTAGCGCCGGATCCGCCGGTCCACATGGTCGATGAAGCGGACGATGGCGGCTTGTTCGGGGAGGGGTGGGAGGGCAAGGACAAGATTCTTGACCATGTCAGAGTTGAGCCCCTGCATGATCGAACCCTTCCCTGCTACCGATATCTGCTCCTTCACGTAGGGCCCCTGGTCTATGAC
>JBOIEE010000351.1:0-4251 GCA_050740975.1 Gammaproteobacteria bacterium
TTCGGTGCGGCGCCGGTATAGAAGACGTTTTTGGAGGATTCCTCTCCTTCGTATTGGACCGGATAGAACAACAGCCCATTCAACTCTTCGAACACGGGCAAGACCGATTTGCGCGACACCGAGGTCCAGCACCCGAACACGGCCGCTACCTTGTCTTTTTGGATCAGCTCCCGCGCTTTTTCGGCAAACAGCGGCCAGTTGGAGGCGGGGTCAACGACTACCGCCTCGAGCTTCTTGCCCAACACCCCGCCTTTCTTGTTCTGCTCATCGATCATCATGAGCACCGTATCCTTTAAAGTGGTCTCACTGATAGCCATAGTGCCGGAGAGAGAATGGAGGACACCGATCTTGATGGTGTCCTGCGCTTTCACTAAACTCCCGCCGGCCATCGTGGCCGCTATCGTAAGCACGCCTATAAGAGCGCGCGCAGGGTCCCTACCGATGTGGTTCTGCTTTGTTTTCATCGTTAATTTTTCCTCGCTTCGATTATGAGGTCTTACAACTGGAGCTGGATCCCGAGCTTGACCGCGTGTACCTCGTCGCCTGCTGCCGTGGGACTGAAGTCGAAAATACCCTTCGTGGCAAGGTCACCGTACTGATAGATCAGCGATACCCGGGCGTTGTGGCCGTCGATGATATAGTTGATCCCGGCCTCGACTTCATGGCGGTCACTGCTGGCGTCGGGGAGTAACTGGCTAAAGCGGGCATAGGGCTGGATCTGGCCGATCCCAACCTGCTGCGGGAATAGGTAGAGCAAACCCGCACTGTACGAATACCCATAAAATAAGCAGAAGCAGCCCGGAGTGGCGCGAGCGGCGGTCTCGTCGAGGTCAGTCAGCTCGTAGCTCTTGCCCTCGCCAAGCAAGGTGACCACACCCTGATTGGCTAGAACCTTTTCCAGGAGCAAATCGCCTTCCACGCCCAGGAAATCTCCGGAATTGCCGGGGGCGCCGGCTCCATCTTTGTGATAGATCGTTGACGCGCCAAGGGTGAATATATCTCCTTGCTTGCCGTAATAGGTGCTCGAGGTCCAGTAGCCTGGGTTGTCCTCGACATTCCAGAAGTTGTAGGCCAGACGCGCGCCGTATTGGAGCTCGCCATCTGGGTTGATGGCTTCATTATCTAAACCGCTGAATGCCCCAACCGCATACTTCAGGCGTTTGTCCGGCGTGAGCGAGCCCCATAGCACCATGCCGTCATCGCGCCCGAACTGGCCAGCCGATCCGCCGGTGGTGGCGTTTGAAGGATCTTGTGCCGGGAAAGTTGTGTTGCCCTGCAAACCGAAATCCGCCGGGTTAAACGGGCTCTTCCCAAAGGTGTCGAAAAACGGGTTGTAAAAGGGCCCGTCCATCTCGGTGCGCTCGGCCGGCACCAGAGTTCTCCCAAACCAAACGTTTAAATAATCGTTGAACTCAAAGCGCGCAATGGCGTCCAGCACCCGGATGCTGCCGCCGTCGGTACAATTGTGACACTCGGTGTTGAAGGTCAATTTGATGTACTCATGCAGCTGGCCATCGATATATAGCCGAATGTTATTGAGAAAAAAGTCCGTATCCCATTTGTCGCCATTCACCCCCGCCCCATCTTCGACGGCGGCAAAGCTGGTCTTCAATCCAGCACCGACGCTCACCCATTTGGTGTCATCGATCTTAAACGTGGCACCCGCCTGGACAAGCCCCGCTGCCAAGACTCCAGAAGCGAGCAGTAGAGCAGCCAATCGGTAACGCCGCGAAGGGCGCTCTTCACGGTAATGTATCATCGTATTCCTCCCATTTAACGAAAAGATAAGGATCCCCAAAGAACCTTCCGCTCGCGCGGAACACCTCTGGATCTCCCCCCTAAGAAGACTACTTGGCGAATTGCCTCTCCCCAGTGAATACGGCAACCCGTATGCTAAGCGCCACCGACTCCCTCGAATCATCCGCCGCGACTTGCTTGCGGCGAAGTTTTGCAAACCTGTTTAAGGAGTTAGCGGACGACCTGCTCCCCCAAAATTTTCTTTAAATTTTATGCTTCTCGGCGTAAAACTATACAACGTTGCACAAGAATAGCACATAAGCGATTAGCACGCACCAAAAATAGGCTTAAGGCTAATCGAACGAATAGGCTTTGGGAACGACGATGATCCCCTGCTCGGTTACGGTAAAGCGTTTAGCGTCAAGCTCGCGATCATAACCAATGCGCTCACCGGTAGGGATACGCACCTCTTTATCGATCAAGCAATGGCGCAGTTGAGCCCCTTCGCCCACCCTCACCCCAGAGAACAGGATGGAATCTTCCACCGTCGCGGCATCGGCCACAAATACACTCGGGAACAGCACGCTGTGGTTAACGCCTCCCCCGGCGATCACGGTACCACTGCCCGCGATGGAATTCACGAACACTCCTTCGTTCGAAGATTTTCCCGGAACGGTGCGCGCCGGAGGATGCTGCGCGTGATAGGTACGGATGGGCCAGTCCGACTGATAGAGGTCCATGGGAGAGCACGGCTGGAGTAAATCCATATTGGCTTGGTAGTAGGCGTCCAGTGACTCTAGGCTGCGCCAATAGCGATCCTGCGTCACCCGGCCGGCACGGCCCCCGAAGCCATAGGCTAAGACCCGGTAGCGACTCGTCTTGTCTTGTAGCAAATCATACACCAGACCGCGGCCAACAAGAGCGCCTTCCTGATCCAGTAATTCGAGTAATAGGCCTTTGGAAAAAATCGCAACCTCTATACTCGCGCAGCTCTCCCCTTGGCCATCGGGTTCGTGAGACAGATGGATGGATCTCACCCTATGCTCGCTGTCGAGTGCTATCCGCGTTTGCCCCGCGGCGATGTCGTCCGCTTCCCGGCAGGCCAGTGTAGCGTCCGCTCCCCGCGCGATATGGAAATCCAACATCGCGCCATAGTCCATGCGATAGACATGCTCCCCACACAACACGCAAACATACTCACAAGGACTGCGCCTGATGAGAAACGCGTTTTGCTTTAACGCGTCAGCCGTACCGGTGTAGCCCTGCGCCTTCAGCTCTTGGGGCGGCACGGCCGTGACAAATTCACCCAGCTCGGCGTTGAAGATCGACCAACCGTCGCGCAGATGTTTGTGCAGCGAATGTGAGCGCTGCTGGGTTAGCACCAAAATCCGCCGCAGCCCGGAACGCAGGCAGTTTGCCAACGGAAAATCGATGATGCGGTAGTTGCCACCGAACGGCACCGCCGCTTTGGTGCGCTGCGCCGTCAAGGGTAGAAGCTCGCCTCCTTCCCCTAAGGCAAATACGATAGCGAGCGTGTTTTCTCCAGGTTGCATCAGCGGCTAACGCTTCATACAAAAATGATAGTTCGGTCCACAGGAAGAAAGGCACGTCCGTGTGCCTAATTGCCCCCAGGGTGATGCTCCTGATGATTGGATATTTCGTCCGATCATCCCCAGGCAATTCTGCGGCCAGTTCCCAAGTTCTAGAGCGTTACATTGTCAAACAAATGCTTAGGAATTGACACCCAGCAAGGATACCGCCGCATTTTGGTATTCCTGCACCATCGATGAGCGTTTGTAGATCCAAGCTGGTGCGTTCGGATAGTACCAGAGCTGTGCCGTGTAGAATCCTCATCCGGCGTCTCCCTGCACGCGATCCTCTTGGTCATTTCAAGCAGGCTAGCGCGCCGCGGTATGCGATAACCTGGCTGTAAAACCGGGCGCTGGCTTTCGGCGTACGCGCGCCGGTCGCGTAATTCACGTGCACGATGCCGAAGCGCTTCGAGAACCCTTCGTTCCATTCGAAGTTATCCAGCAGGGACCAAACGAAATAGCCGCGGGCATCGACGCCATACTGCATGGCCTGAGATAGGGCGAGCAGATGCTTGCGCAGGTAAGCGACGCGCTGCGGATCCTCAATACGGCCACCTGAGACCACGGGCCGATCGCTGAAAGCCGCCCCGTTTTCGGTGACATAAATGGGGACCCCGGGGTAACGCTTGCCGATCCAGACCAGGGTATCGGTAAGCCCTTGCGGATACACCTCCCAACCCATCTCGGTATAGCTGCTGTCCGGCTCGCGCAGTGCTGCGGCGCGCGTCGGCCAGACGCTTGGCTCATCGCGCACTACGGCGCGCGTATAATAATTGACGCCGATGAAATCGACAGGCGTTCGAATGAGCCTGAGATCTTCCTCTGGCCAAGTCGGCCAGGTCTCCCCCAAGAGATCCGGCATGAGGCTAGGATAGGCCCCGGAAAAAAGCGGATCGAGATACTGGCGATTCATATAGGCATG
>JBOIEE010000352.1:0-7061 GCA_050740975.1 Gammaproteobacteria bacterium
GCTTGTTTGAGCCGTTCCGTCCGGGTCTTCTCCAGCAGACGCAGTTGCTCCTCAACCATCTTCAGACGGGTATATTCCCGCTCGAGCTCCCCCTTGAGCTCAGCGGGCAAAGGGCAGCCATCCCACAACGACAGCGTCTCGAGACGCTTCAGAAAATCCCGGCCCGGCTCCAGGCAAATCCCTTGCGTCACTAACAAGCTTCTTAACCGATTTCGGTGGGCCGTACGCTCCTTCCTCAGCCGCTCCATCTCGCGATGGCCTCGCCGCGCATCCTCCTCTTCCACACTCGGCACCCGCACCACGCTCCATAGACCCCGCTCACCACCCCAATAACGCAATGCTCGAGGAATCTACCACTTGATTCTCAATTCCAACACTGACCAGATACCGGTGCACCCAGAAACCATCCCGGCCCGCCTCGTAACAGCTAACTGTATGGGCATCCTGGTGCAATCCAAACCGCTCCTTGGCTTTCCGTATCGCCTCACCTAACTCCATACGGTGCTCCGCCTCAATCGTCACCTGCCGGCGTTTCATCCCATCGCCAAACACCAACTTCCAGTGCTTGTGACTCAACTCCATCGCCATGTACAACACCCGCTCGCTTGCGCTATCGTTTCTCTTTAGGGCCGCTCGATTCATCTTTGGTCTCCTTTAGCTGTTTAACACATCGCCAAAGGGTATATCGTAGTGGCCCTACATAGCATCTCAATTAGTATCAAGGCGTTCAACCCGACGGTCCCGCCTTCGGCGGGCCCGCGGGTTAACTTGGGCGTGTGTGCCAGGCATGGCGCAGTAGACCTTCTTCCTATGGGACTTCCACCACTATTCTTTGCCAGTTAGCCTGGCGCACTATGGACCCATCCCGTTTGCAAGATAATTTCGTCGATGGTAGGAACGAGAAGGTCTGGATTACCCCCCGTCCCGGCGCGGGGGATCAGAGGTTCGTTAATCCCCAGCGCTTTTGCCAGCGTTTGACCTGTTTCCGTAACCCGTCCCAATCAAACACGGGGCCGGGGTCTGTTTTGCGCCCGGGCGCGACATGGCAGTGACCGACAATACGCTCGGCCGTTATCAGCGGCCAATGCGCCATCAACTCGGCTGCCAGGCGAGCGAGTTCCCGGTATTGGGCGGCGGCATACGGTGCATCGTCGGTACCTTCTAGCTCGATTCCTATAGAGAAATCATTGCAGCACGGCCTGCCCTCAAAACAGGACTCGCCCGCATGCCAGGCACGCTTGTGGAATGGAACGTACTGCGTGAGCGAGCCGTCGCGGCAAATCAACACATGCGCCGACACCTGCAGGTGACTGATGTTGCGAAAATAGGGATCTGCCTCCGGCCGCAGGCGGTTGGTAAAGAGCTGATCGATAAATTCCCCGCCGTAGTGCCCGGGGGGCAAGCTGATCCCATGAATCAGGATGAGATCGATCGCGGCGTACGGCGGGCGATCATCGCAATTAGGCGATAGCACGCGCCGCGCACCGCGCAGCCAGCCCGTCTTGGTATGGATCCTAGTCGCCATATAGGGGCCTCACTGGGGATGACGATAGGAACGCGGCGGTGACTAAGCCATATTCGGCTGGCCTGAAAAGTTCCGCTAGACGCCCCGACGAACGGGGTGCAGGATCGATTATCATATTAATGTTTAGAGGATGAGCGCGCGGGCCGTGCTTGCAAACAAAGCGGCCTGGGTCTGCGAACAAATCACGGATGAAGCATTTTCCGCTTATCAAGGTCCGTAACGGGGCCCAAAGGAGGAGACATATGCTTACCGCCCTGCACGAGGATAAGCTCGCGTTTGCCGAGCGGCTTGGCGAATTTTTGGTGAAACAGGGCCGTTTGCCGAAGCGCGCTTTGTCCCAAACGCTGCGCTTACCGGAAGCACAGGAAGAGAATTTCAGCGTGCTGCTGGTGCGGCTGGGTTTGGTGGCCGAGCGCCATGTCGCCGAGGCGCTGGCGGAATTGCTTGCAGCCCCTCTGGTCGAGAAGAAAGATTTCCCGAGCATTCCGCTGCTTGAAGATCGACTCTCGGTGCGTTTTTTGAAAGAAGCCAAGACCGTCCCTTTCGCCGAAAGCGAAAACAGCATCACGGTTGCCATGGCGGCGCCACAGGATCAGTTTACCATCGACGCCTTGCGCATGGCGCTCGGAAAGCCGGTTATCCCCCGTACCGGTGTGCAATCCGAAATCGAAGAAGCCATCGAAAGGCTGTACGGAGCTGGCCAGTCGGACATCGCGCAGATCGCAAACAGCATCGACCGCGCAACGACGGATGACGAAGATGTCCAGCATCTGAAGGAGATGGCGAGCGAGGCGCCGGTGGTGCGTTTGGTGAATCTTATCATCAACCGCGCCATTGAGCAGCGCGCGTCGGATATCCACATTGAACCCTTCGAACATCGGCTGCAAATCCGTTATCGAATCGACGGAGAGTTGCGGGAGATCGAGGCGCCACCGGTGCAATCCACCGCCGCGGTCATCTCCCGCATCAAGTTGATCGCGAAGCTCAATATTGCCGAGCGCCGGCTCCCTCAGGACGGGCGTATTCCAATGCGGGTGCAGGGCAAAGACATAGACATCCGTATGTCCACCGTGCCCACCTTGCACGGGGAAAGCGTGGTGCTACGCCTGCTCGACAAAGAGAGCGTGAAGCTCGACTTTTCCGCCCTGGGGTTCAGTAGCGCCACCTTGGCACAATTCCGCCAGGTGCTCTCCCTTCCGCATGGGATCTTGCTGGTCACGGGACCAACGGGCAGCGGCAAAACCACCACCCTGTATACGGGTCTGCAAGAGCTGAACACGCCAAACCGCAAACTGCTCACGGTAGAGGACCCAGTGGAATATCAGCTCGAGGGGATCAACCAGATCCAAACCAAGCCCCAGATCGGATTGAGCTTTGCCAATGCCCTGCGCTCCATCATGCGCCAAGACCCGGATATCATTATGATCGGCGAGATGCGCGATCTGGAGACGGCGCGGATCGCGGTGCAAAGCGCATTGACCGGGCACCTGGTTTTGTCCACCTTGCATACCAATGATGCCGGCAGCAGTGTGACCCGGATGCTTGACATGGGGGTGGAAGATTATCTCGTGACCTCAACCGTGACCGGCATTCTCGCGCAGCGCCTGGTGCGCAGACTGTGCGCGGACTGCCGGGAACCCTATGAGGCCTTGCCAGAGCTGGTCGCGCACTTTGAGGAAAGCGGCTTCGAACCCCCGTCAGGCCCGCTGCGGCTGTACCGGGAAAAAGGCTGTGCCGCTTGCGGTGGCACTGGGTTTAAGGGGCGAATTGCCTTGCTTGAGTTCTTGGTAATGAGCGACGCCATCCGCAGCCTCATTTTGCAGCACGCCGCGGGCGGAGCGATCCAAAAGCAGGCTAAGGCCGAGGGTATGAAAACGATGTTAAGCGATGGCTACCAAAAAGCGCTCGCCGGGACCACTACGTTTAGCGAAGTGCTGCGGGTAGCCCAGGAGATCCGCTGATGCCGCTCTACCTGTACAAAGCGGTGACCACCGAGGGCAAGGTCGTCGAAGGACAGTTGGAAGGAGCTGATCAGCGGGATGTGGTGCAGCGCTTGCGCGCCTTGGGCCATACGCCGATCCGGGCGCAGGAAGCGACCAAGGCCATGCCGAGGCGGTTGGTGGACTTTTTGCCCTGGATCACCCGCAAGGACCATCCTTCGCGCCACGATATGCTGGCCATCACCCGCCAGCTTGCTACCCTGCTATCCGCCGGTTTGGAGCTCGATCGCTGCCTGGGCGTCATGATCGATGTCGCCGAGAATGAGGCCACGCGCAAGCTCCTATTGGTGCTGCGAGAACGTATACGCGGCGGGGGCTCGTTGTCGGATGCCATGCAGGCGCAGGGCGATACCTTCTCCAGTCTGTATATCAATCTGGTCAAAGCAGGCGAAGCCGCCGGTGCACTAGATCTGATCCTCCAGCGCTTAGCCGATTACCTGGAACATGCCGAAGCGGTGCGGGAGTCGGTAAAATCCGCGTTGATCTATCCGGCGATCCTGGTCACCGTGGCCACTCTTTCGGTCGTAGTGCTGCTTACCTTTGTATTACCCAAGTTCACCGAGCTTTTTGAGGACATGGGAGCGACCTTGCCGCTGGCCACTCAGTTGGTGATCGGCCTCGGCGATATCACCGCCAAATATGGCTGGCTGGGGCTCGCCGGCGTGGTGGCCGCGGTGGTGACGATAAGGCGCGCGTTTGGCGATCCGGAAAAACGCTACCGCTGGGATGCTTGGCTACTCAAAGCGCCTTTAATTTCGGGCTTGATCAGAAAAATGCAGGTGGCTCGCTTCAGCAAGACCCTGGGAACCTTACTCGGAAATGGCATCCACTTGGTAACCGCGCTCGGTATCGTCAAAGACACCCTCACCAATCGGGTCCTGGCTAAAGGTATGGATCGGGTCATTGAGAGCTTGAAACACGGCGGTGGCTTGGCCGCGCCTTTGGCCGCATCCGGGGTGTTTCCCGGCGATGCGGTACATATGCTGCGGGTGGGCGAGGAGACCGGGGAGCTGGATAAAATGCTGCTCAAGATCGCGGAGGTGTACGATAAAGAGGTTGAACGGGCGATCCAAAGGCTGTTGGCGCTTCTGGAACCGGTGCTGATTTTGGGGATGGCCTTGGTGGTGCTGGCTATCATTGTTCCACTGCTGCTCGCCATCCTCAGTATCAACGACATACCTATTTAGCCCGCGGCAGTTGGCGGGTCCCGTGTTGGTTCACTAACAGCTTCAGAGGGTGAGGTCATGAATAAAAAAAGATCGCTGGGTTTCACGCTGATTGAATTGATCGCGGTGTTGATCATCTTGGGGTTAATCGCGAGCATCGTTGCCCCCAACGTAATGAAACGCGTTGGCGGCGCACGTGCCAAGACGGCGCGGGTGCAAGTGGAGGAGTTGGGTGCCGCACTCGATCTCTTTTTTTTGGAGCTGGGGCGTTATCCCACCAGCGACGAGGGCCTACAGGCGCTCATCGAACAACCCTCGGATGCGCCGCAGTGGAACGGCCCTTACCTAAAGAAAAACAAGGTACCGGAAGACACTTGGGGTAACCCCTATCGCTACGAGTCTCCCGGCAAGCACGGGGATTACGATCTCGCCTCTTTGGGGGCCGACAACGCAGAAGGCGGGGAGGGGGATAATGCGGATATCACGAGTTGGGAATGACCCATAAAGAACAGGGAAAAACAGGGTGTCGAGGGTCCGTGAACACCGGTCGGGGGTTCACTCTGCTCGAACTGATGGTGGTCCTGGTCATCGTGGCGTTAGTGCTGGCCGTGGTCCCTGTCGCGTTCTCAGGCGCAGTGCGCAGTGCGCAGTTGAAAGCGGCAACCCATGAGATAGCGGCGGCGTTGAAGCGGGCTAGGAACCACGCCGTGGCGGCCCAGCGGGAGGCAGTCCTAGTCCTCGATATGGCTAATCGACGTTACCGGCTGGGCGGAAGCCAAAAGCGGCGGCAGCTTCCCGCGCACATTCAGCTGACTCTGGTGACTGCACGTTCGGAATTGCTTTCCGATCAAAGCGGTGCCATTCGTTTTTTTCCCGATGGGTCGACCACCGGTGGGCGGATCAGCTTAAAAGGTGACAAACGGACGTACCACGTGGATATCGACTGGCTTACCGGCAAAGTTTCCATCCGTGGATAGGAACGCACACGAACAGGGATTCTCCTTGCTCGAGGTGCTGGTATCTTTTGTCATCCTCGCTCTCACGTTAACCGTTTTGCTGCGCGCTTATGGCACCAGCGTGCGCAACGCGGGACTTGCGGAACAACATCTCAGGGCGGCAACGGTCGCGGAATCGTTACTCGCTCGGTTGGGGCGGGACGTTGCGCTGCAGCCTGGCGAGGCCTCGGGCGCGATCGGGGCTTACCGATGGCAATGGGTGATTCAGCCCTATGAATTACCGCCGGTTGCGCCGCTTTCTGTCAGTAACCAAGCACTAGAGGCAGAACAGCAGGAGGGGGAGGGGGCACAACAGGAGAATGCCCCGCGCACCCTCCCCGAAGCGTTTCAGATCCGGCTGACACTCGCTTGGGGTGCTGCGGCACGCACGCGCTCCGTGACCTTATCCACGCTGCGCATCGCCCGCCAGATTGAGTCCGAGAAAGCATTATGAGGGAGGGCGGTTTTACGCTGTTGGAGCTACTTATCAGCGTGACTCTACTGGCCTTGATGGCGACGCTGATCACGTCGGGACTGAAGGTCGCGTCCAGCAACTGGGATCGTGCCCATGCGCGCATCGAGGCGGCGCAGGAAGTACGGCTGGTCGAGCAATTCATCTTCCGCGAGCTGAGCGAAGCCCGGCCTCTTCGGGTGCGCCTTGAGGATGGCAAGAGCAGCTTGTTCCAGGGTGAGCCCCAGCGTGTTGCGTTTACCGCCCTGCTACCGACACAGCAAGGGGTAGGGGGGCTATACCACTTGGCGCTCTACGCCGAGCCGGAGGCCCGCGGCGAACGCTTGGTGCTGAGCTACCGTCTTTACCGTCCTGATCCAGCACCAAGCGCTCAACCGGCGCGCCGCCGGGTGCTGCTCGGCGCGCTGCAACAAATCACCTTCGATTTCTATGGGCCGCTGGAAAGCGGATTGGGAAGCGGGTGGCAACCCGAATGGCGCCACCCCCAGCGTCTACCCGAAATGGTACGGTTGCGTTACTGGAGCGAGTCCAACGAAGCTCGGGGTGTCATCGTGCCGCTACGCCTTGGGGCGCCATCCGGAGTCGTGGACCCTGAGGACACCGAACAAGGTGAGAGTTTGTGAAAAAATCGTCGCGAGCGACGGGAGGTCGCGTTCCGCCGGAGCGTAGGAACCGGAGTGTATAGTGAAATACATGAGGATTCCGAGCACCGCCGGAACGCGGGATCCCGAGCGCAGCAGATTTTTTCACAAGCTCTGAGATCTAGCGCTGTGAGCGGGCGCCAAGACGGCATCGTTCTCGTAATCATTCTGTGGGCGACGGTGTTGCTAAGCGTAATCATGGGGGGGCTGGTGCTGGCGATGCGAACCGAGATCCGGTTGGCCGTGACGCAAAGCGCGCAGG
>JBOIEE010000353.1:0-4773 GCA_050740975.1 Gammaproteobacteria bacterium
TTGTTATGCAGTTCTTCGCCTCCGATGACGATCCCCCACGGCATGAAGTTCGTAGAGGCGTCGGGAAGCTCATAATTCCTATACCCCCAATAGTGACCGACCCCGTTAACAACACCCGCGGCCAACAGCGGTATCCAGAGCATCTGAATACCCCATACGGACAACCCAAGAGGACCGAACAAAACGAGGTCAATGATGAGCATGAGGGGGGTACCGAACTCGAAACGCTTGGTATAAACATTCCGTTCTAACCAATCGTTCGGTGTGCCGTGCCCGTATTTTTTTACGATCGCCGGGTTTCTGGCTTCGGCCCGGTAGAGTTCGGCGCCCTCTAAGAGCACCTTCTTGATGCCGACCATTTGAGGACTGTGCGGATCCTCGGGGGTTTCGACCAGCGCGTGATGTTTGCGGTGCACCGCCGCCCACTGGCTTGTGACCATGGCCGTGGTGAGCCAAAGCCAAAAACGAAAGAAATGCGAGATGCTAGGATGCAGCTCGATGGCTCGGTGGGCTTGACAGCGATGCAGGTAGACCGTGACCGCTACAATGGTGATATGGGTGACGATGAGTGTATAAACGATACACCCCCACCACGGAAGATCCCAAACGCCGCCCGTCATAGAGTTTCGCCTGTACAAATGGCCGCCCAGTTTTTGGGTGACCTCGTAGATTCATGATCGCATCCCACATCGAATTTTGTTTCGAAGCGGGCTGGCTTTCCTCCGGTTTTTTATTAGGCTCGCGGTTCGCTAACCGGTGTCAAGCATATACACCGGCCTAAAAATCGGCAAGGGGATAGTATTTTGGGCGGGTGGGTCTCCGCTACGAGGTAGACATCCTGCAGCTAAACCAGCACCAGTTTCGAATCCGGGTGAATAATCCGGGCGAGCCTGTAGAAATTCGCTTCGTGCCGGCGGAGGACCCGCCAGCGCCCCACAGGCCCTGATGAGGAGGCTTCGTGACACCTTATTCATGGTTCCCGATCGAGCACCAAAGAGGCTAAGAAGTCAAGCGTGGTATGGGAGAACCTTTAAGGAGCAGGTTCGCAGTCAGATCCAAGGCTATTTACAGGATTGTTTCAGTCGCTGAGGTCCGTTACCCTAACGGCGTGAAACAGCGGGTATCACGCACCCGCGGGATATAATAACAAGCCCCCGTATATTGGACGCATTGAAAAAACACAGGGATCTGGTTATTCCCCTCGTGGTCGCCTCCGGCATCAGTCTCGGTTTATTTCTCGATGCCGATGCCAGCCTAGGGTTTCAGCTTGCGCTGGGGATGGTGGCGTGGGGGTTTTTGCTCCTGCTCCTAGCCGCGGAACAGACGCCGGTGCGCCTGCAAGTTGCAGCCGCTGTTCTTTTTGCCACCATCGGCGAGCATTTTGCCTCGCCATTTCTAGGCGCCTACATCTATCGATTTGAAAATGTTCCCGCCTATGTCCCACCCGGCCATGGCATGGTGTATCTGGGGGCCGTGGCGCTCGCGCGCAGCGCCTTCATGCACCGTTTCCAGTCTGGCATCAAGTATTCGGCCCTGTTGGCGGGCGGCGCGTGGTCCCTCTGGGGTGTAACGTTCGCGCAACGTGGGGATTCGGTGGGGGCCTTGCTGTTCTGCGTGTTTGCGGTTTTCGTCTTCCTAGGACGCTCGCCTTTTTTGTATCTGGCGGCGTTTTTTCTCACTAGCTACCTGGAGTTAGTCGGTACCTGGCTCGGCACCTGGCGCTGGGCTTTGCAGGAGCCGCTGTCAGGACTGTCGCAAGCAAATCCACCAAGCGGAATAGCGGCTTGGTATTGCTTGGTCGATGCGGTGGCTTTGTCTGGGGGCGCCCTGTTAGGTCAAGCGCTGGCCTGCCTGCCGCGTTTCTTTGCTCGGCTGACCGGCGCACCCGAGCCGGAATCGGAGTCGGAGGGAACCGTTTGATCCTTGGGGGCTTCGGCGAGTATCGATTGGCGCGCCTGGGCGATGCTGGAACGTTTAAAGCCCAAGCGCTCCGCCTGGTCCAGATACTCAAGTGCCCTCGGGAAGTCGTTTTTTCCTTGAGATAACAGCGCGAGATTGTAGTACGGCAGCGGCGATTCGGGATCGAGCTTGGCCGCTTCCTTTAAGGCCGTGTCCGCCTTTTTCAACTCGCTCAACCAAAGGTGGCAAACGCCGAGGTTGACCAATGCCATCACCTCCACATCTCGTGTGTAGGGGCGCGCGTTGATCCAGATCAATTTTTTTAGCTCTGGGCGGGCGCGGATCGTTTTCAGAAACCGCTGGAGATAAACAATCGCTTCGAGATGCTTTTTCTGGGCGACCAGGCTCTGTCCGGTGAGGTAATCCCGCCAGAAACGTGCCTGGATAAACCCGGGAACCAGCAACGCAAGGATTATTATTAGGAAGAGATAGAAACTCCCGCCCGACATGTAGAATAAGCCGGCGGCGATGGCGGCGACGCCTAAGTACAAGGCCCCCTGCATAATTTTGTTTTTTGTCGTTCTGTTCATAGCTGAGTTGGACTATAACCTCGACCGGGTTCGACCGCTACCCCATAAAGGTCGTGCAGCCGGTATGCGCCGGCGTGGTGGGGATCAGCTAAGCGGGGGAAGGGTGCCATCCGGCATCCGCCCAAAGCTCCCCGCTGACAGCGG
Organism: Gammaproteobacteria bacterium; assembly: GCA_050740975.1. Classification (GTDB taxonomy): domain Bacteria; phylum Pseudomonadota; class Gammaproteobacteria; order JBOHHR01; family JBOHHR01; genus JBOHHR01. Next base: position 2,634 of record JBOIEE010000353.1, read on the forward strand.
AATTGGCGACCATGAAGCAAATGGCATCGGCGATTTCTTGTGGCCGGATGAGCCGTCCAAGCTGAGTGTCCGGCAAGATGTGTTTCTCGATGTACTCTTCACCCAAAGCCCTTACCATGGGGGTATCGGTAAAGCCGGGGTGGATGACCCCGCAACGCACACCGTAAAAGATCGCCTCTTTCATCAGGGTTGCGGCCGCACCTTCCAGGCCTGCTTTGGAGGCGGCGTAGGCGATCTGTCCTTTGTTTCCCTGGGAAGAGATCGACCCGATAAAGATCACGGTGCCCTGGACACCCTCTTTCGGGTCCCACCGGCGCAGAGCCGATCGATGGCGATCTTCGGCGATGCGCGCCACCATCTCCATGGCCCAGTAGATGGGGGCAATCAAGTCCACTTCGGTTACCAAGCGGAACGTGTCCAGGGGGTACATCTCGGCTTTGCCGGTTTCTTTATTTAGCTTGACCGCTAAAGCATCACGGGTGATCCCTGCGGCGGGGACGCAGATGCGCACCACTCCCTGCTGTTTATGGATCTGATCATAGACCTGGCGGCGAAAGCTTTCGTCCGTCACATCGCCCGCAAACGGCAATGCGATGGAGCATTTTGTCTCCGTATTGAGCTGTTCGGCAAGCTCGCTCACCTCCTCGCTGCGGTCGACCATCGCGATCCGCACGACGCCGCGCTGCGCCAGCTCCGCGGTGACCGCACGCCCGATACCGCTTGCTGCTCCGGTCACCAGGGCCACCTTGCTTCGAATTTCCATTAACCCGATACCTTCTCTTTTTAGCCCAAAAGGACTATAGCGCACCAGCTTGTGCGCCGCAACAACCCGCTGCCGAGCTTATACCTTTTTTCCGAAAAGAAACTAAACTGACCAAAGGGGTTTTAAGCGAACTCCACAAGAGTTACTCGTTGAATAGTACCCTGACACCCTCTCCCTTTATCTTTTAAGTGTGTCATGCGTGAGGCAACACCGTGCTAGAGTGCATTCTCGTCGTCGAGGGGGAATCGCATCTCAGGTTTTTGGCGAAATACTGCACGGCATCAAGATGGCCCGACGCGCGCATTGAGCTGTGCAAGCCGGCGCGGGGATTGCCTGGGGGCGACTTTGCTTGGCAACGGTATAACCTGCTTTTGCTCGAGTACGACTTAAAGGTTCCAGGGGTTACCGGGTTGGACTGGTTGTGCCATGTAAAAACTGTACCCGGCGCCCCGCCGGTAGTAATGGTGCTCTCAGATAGTGAAAAGGTGTGGGAAGAGCAGGCACTCGAGCTTGGTGCGCGCTGCTGCGTCTCCAGAGAGGACCTCTGTCCCCGCTCCTTTGTTCAGATCCTTTCCACCGTGATGCAAGGCGCGATCGGTCGTGTACCCTCAGAGCCCAAACCCCAAGCCAAAGTAGATCTTGAAGCGACCATACCCCTGAATCCCTTGAAGGCTCAAATGACAGCCCAGTTAGGGGCAGCCAGCGTACAAGCGCTCGAACCTAGCCTCGAGTTGGCTGAGAGAACCCAAATTTTGCCGCACATGTTTATCGATGGCGATAACCGCCCCTCCATCGATACCCTGTCCCTTTCTGGTAGCGCGGTGGTGCAGCGCCCCGATACCGAGGGGGCCCGGATCAAGGTTCCGGGATACCGGGTCACCCGAGCGCTCGCACAGGGCGGGATGGCCTCCATCTTCGTAGCCCAACGCAAAAACGACGGGCTGCAGGTGGCGCTCAAGATCCTGCATCTGCAAGAAACTAAAAATCAGGAGCTGCTCACCCGCTTTATGCACGAATACGATCTCATGCAAAAGCTCGATCACCCGCATGTCGCAAAAATCTTCGCCCGCGATGTACTGGATGATTTCGCCTATATCGTGATGGAATACTTCCCCGGTGGCGATCTCAAAACGCGGGTCAAGGAGGGGATCTCCCCGGGCCAAGCCGTGGAATACCTGAAACAGATCGCCAGTGGGCTAGGTGCGGTGCATGAGCTGGGCATCGTCCACCGGGACATGAAACCCGCTAACATCCTGCTGCGCGCAAACGGGGCCCTGGCCATTACCGATTTTGGGATCGCGAAAGATCTCGCCGCGAGCCTCGAATTGACCACGGCGGGCGCACTCTTGGGAACCCTGTTTTACTCCAGCCCAGAGC
>JBOIEE010000354.1:0-5537 GCA_050740975.1 Gammaproteobacteria bacterium
GGCAAGCCCTTGAGCTCGGGATGACGCAAAAGCTCCACCGATGCGTAGAACGCGTCCATGTCCAGGTGGGCGATGCGACGCTCCAAGGCGGCTTGCGGACTTGTTCGTGCGCTCATTCAAGGAGCGAGGGGGTGAGAGGCCGCAGTGAATTATGCTCGTAGTGGCGTTCGACAAAGGGATTCATGTGGCTGCTTTATCCATCGGTAGGCTTGGGAGAATTAAACCACGGCCTAGGCGCAGGAGGCCACGACCAAGTTGGCTGATGTACATTCCCCTGAGGAATGGAACAGAAAGCCCAACCCTCATGGTGACCCAATGCCTGGAGCGCAAGAGTTGTCAAAGAGGAGTCCAGGGACGGAAGCTCCTTGACAACTCTGGAGCGGAAGGCACCCTGCTTACCATGAGGGGGGGCGAACGAACATCAGCATCGATTCTGGACTTTAGTTCCGGCTACGCCGGGTTAGGAACTAAGCTATGATGCGATGTTAGACTAAGCTCACGAATTCCTCTGCCAGCGTGGGGTGGATCCCGATGGTGGTGTCAAAGGAGTGTTTAGTGGCGCCCGCCTGCAGGGCGATGGCTAGCCCCTGAATGATCTCCGCGGCATCCGGCCCGACCATGTGGGCGCCCAGGATACGGTCGCTGGCTCGGTCCACGATGAGCTTCATCAGCGCCCTCTCCTTGTGGCCGGAGAAGACGTACTTAAGGGGGGTGAACACCGAACGGTACACTTCGATCTCCCTCTGCTCCGCGCGCGCTTGCTCTTCGCTAAGACCGACGCTCGCGAGGTTGGGCTGGCTGAAGACCGCCGTGGGTATGCCGCGATAGTCCAGACGACGAGATGCGCCCCCGAACACATTGCGCGCGAAAACGGTGGCTTCAGCTAGGGCAACCGGTGTCAGTTTTACCCGATCGATGACATCGCCCAAGGCGTAAATAGAGGGCGCGCTGCTCTGAAACCCATCATTCACCACGACGGCTCCTGTCTCGGCTAGCCTTACCCCCACCTGCCCCAGTCCCAAACCGTGGGTGTTCGGCTGGCGACCGGTCGCGTACATCACCCTATCGGTCGCGAGACGAGCACCATCCAAGTACACACTCAGGGTGTTGCCTTCGGACGCGATCTGCCTCACCGTTGAGCCGAATCTCAGATCGATCCCGGCCGTACGCATCTCTTCGGCAAGAAAACCGCTCAGCTCTCTATCGAACCCCCGCAAAAACAAGGGACCGCGGTATACCAAGCGGGTCTCAACCCCCATGCCATGGAATATGCCGGCGAACTCAGCGGCAATGTAACCGCCACCCACGATCACGCAGCGTTTGGGCAGGCTCGACATGGAAAACACTTCGTTGGAGGTGATACAGAGCGCCTTACCGGGAATGTCTGGCACCGTGGGCCAAGCGCCGGTGGCGATCAGGATCCGTTCCGCCTCATAGCTTTGGCCACCTACCACAACGGTGTATGCGCCGGTAAGCTGCGCCCGCCCATTGAGGATGATGACACCCTGCTCATCCAGCAGCCGGCGGTAGACCCCGTGAAGGCGCCGGATCTCCTGGTCCTTGTTCCCGATCAGTGTGCTCCAATCAAAGGCCGCTTCCGTTGCGGACTACCCAAATCCTTGCGCTTGGCGGAATTCCGCTCCAAAGGCTGAGGCATAAACGAAGAGCTTTTTCGGAACGCAACCTACATTGACGCAGGTGCCGCCGAGATGGTGTTCCTCGGCAATAGCGACACGTGCCCCCAAAGAGGCCGAAAGCCGAGCGGCGCGCACGCCCCCGGAGCCAGCGCCGATTACGAAGAGGTCAAACTCCGTGGCCATGCGCGTACTCGGCTTAAGAGCCCCGCGCTTTCACCCACGCTTGCAGCTCCTTAAGCTCTTTGTATAAGCGAGGAAGCTGACCGAACAAGGCCATTAGCTTCAAAGATTCGCGGTGCTCCCGCGCCGGGATGCCGAACACGACGCTGTTCGGCGCAACGTCTTTGTGGACGCCCGATTTGGCGAGCACCATGGCATGGTCCCCGATCACGACGTGATCCTTAACGCCCACATTGCCCGCGAGCACGCAATTCTTGCCCACGGTCACACTGCCGGAGATCCCGACGCAGCCGCAGATCACCGTGTTCTCCCCGATGCGGCAGTTGTGCCCAATCTGCACCAGGTTATCGATCTTGACCCCTCTCTCGATGATCGTCTGGCCAAACGTTGCGCAATCGATACAGCTGTTGGCGCCTATTTCCACCTCGTCGTGGATCTCCACCCCACCGGTTTGGGGGATCTTAAATTGGCGTTCGCCGTCGAAGACATAGCCGAATCCGTCCGCGCCCAGCACCGCCCCGCTATGAATTGTGACCCGCTTCCCCAGCGAGACCCCCGAATAGACGGTGACGTTGGGGTATAACACGCTTTCCGTACCGATGCGGCAGCCCCTGCCGATGACCACCCCGGGATAGAGGGTAACCCGCTCCTCTATCTCCACGTCATCTGCTAGGCTTACGAAGGGATGGATGCTCACCGTTTCAGCGATGCGGCAGTCCTTGCCCACAGAGGCAAGCGGCGACACCCCGCTCGGGGCGAAATCACGTCCATGAAAGAGCTGCAACACCTGCGCGAACGCCAGGCGCGGGTTGTTCGCGATCAGTAGGGGCTTGGAACGACCAGCCTCTCCCTCCGCTTGGGCAGAGACGATCACGGCCGCTGCGTGGGCATTCGGGATCTGCTTGAGCAACTTGGACCCTTCCGCCAAGGTCAGGTCGCCCGCTGCGGCCTGGTCAAAAGGGCCCACGCCAGTGATCGGTGTGTCGCCCAGCCCCGAGCACCGGCCACCGACGATATCCGCAAGCTGGGCAAGCGTGTACCGCCTCGCGCGGGAGGGTATTTGGTCTGTGGCCACCATGGGCTTCGATTATATGCAGCCACCGCCCGATTACCAACCCGCAGACTTATCAAGCTTGGAGCATTGAAACGGATGCCACGCTCAACGCGATCCGGGAGAACCTGCCGCCGGATATCCAGGTCAAGATCGTGCTCGACCGCAGCAAGCTGATCGACGCTACGATAGAAACGGTGCGCAATATGGCTGCAACCGTGATCCTGGCGCTTCTCTCTGTATTCCTGCTGTCACTTACCTTCCTCCCTGCTTATGGTGAGCGGTATCTTTACGGGTGGCGCCACTACCGGGCACTTCGTTGTTCAGCAAGGTTTAGCGGCTTCATCGCCCTCAAGCTCTGAGAAGCGCACCGGCAGGATTTCCTCGGTTGAAATAGAACCATCCTCGGCCTTGCATACCAATACGAGCTTCTGAGATTCCGGCAATCCCGTGGGTATAACCATTCTGCCCCCTCTCTTCAATTGCATCAGCAAGGGCGGCGGGATCAATTGCGGGGCGGCCGTTACGATGATGCGTTCGAAGGGGGCGTACTCAGACCAGCCCCGGTAGCCATCGCCTATGGTGGTTTGAATGTGTCGATACCCCAGCCGGTTGAGCCGGTACGCCGCCTTGGTCGCGAGCTCCTCGATAAATTCGATGCTATAGACCTTGTCTGCGAGCTCTCCCAACACCGCGGCCTGATAGCCCAGACCGGTGCCGACCTCGAGCACGCGATGGGTTTTCTCCAACTGCAGAAGGTCGGTCATCAGGGCCACGATGAACGGCTGCGAGATAGTCTTTTCGTATCCGATAGGCAAAGGTGTGTCGCTGTAGGCGAAAAACTGTAGCTCTACCGGCACGAACTCATGCCGGGGAACCTTCGCCATCGCCTGCATCACGCGTGCATCCAGCGCTTGTTTGCCGAGCGGCCCGCCCGCGAGATGCATGTGCGCGGTGATATCACGCAGCATCTGCTCACGCAGCTCTTCAAACTGATCCGGGTTCATGGATCTATCGCTTGGCATCTCCGAACAAGTACAGCACGGATCGTCCCGCATCGCGAGTTCTTACTCTCGACTAACTCGACCAAAGCGGGAAGCGTCATACTGAGGTACTATACAATGTTTGACTTGCTTTTTAACACATACGTTTTGATACAGAAAAAATGCGATTTTCCGAGTTCGGAGATAAGTTCAGCGGGTTGCCCGCGACGATGTTCCCGCTCTTACCATGGAAGCGGACGATATGGAAGTGCTTTTTGAGAAACTCAAGAAAATGATTCCCGAGCTTCTCGACGCAAACGGCGTCGTACACGGCGAAGACGTACATTTCAAGATCCTCGGCCAGCGTTTCGCGCTGGGCCACCGCGAAGCCGCCTGAGTGCTTGAGCGACTAACCCCGTGAGCAAGCTGTTTCAGGACGAGGATGATGAAAAACTGGCAAGAATTATCCAGCACGTCCCATTACCAGACCGCCATGGCAATCAGACAAGCATTGCAAGAGGGTGATGTAGGGGACGCCATCATCGGGATCGAGGAGTTGATTGAAAGCCTTGTCCCGTTCCGATAAGCGCTCAGGAGTCACCTCATCCGCTTGATGATGCACATGGTCAAGTGGAAGTCCCAACCGGATGGACGTTCATTGAGCGGGTCGGCGAGCATCCGCAATGCCCGCGAAGAAATTTGCCGACAGAAGCGGTCATTCGGCAAATGTGGGATAAATGTTTTAGCGCCGCAAAACGCGACGCCGAAGGCGAGATGAATCAGAAAACGCCAATCGCTGGATTATCGTGGGGTGAGGTGTTTGAGGAGCCGTACGATCTCAATTAATTAAAGATGGCGCTTTTCTCTTTCTTTAATTCCTCAAGAAATATTTTGTAATAGATTTGCACGCGTCCTCGATGCTCGATGCCTCCGCTTCCAGGGTGCGGATGTACGCGCCGACGTTAACCGCCTTAGCCTCGAAGGTTCCCGCTAATCCTTCGCGTCATTCTTTTTCGGCGGCCTATCAATCGTAGAATCCGCCACCAGAAGTAACTGGCCCGGCGGTAGCAGTTGTCTCCAAATGGACCCGGCCGGTGTTTGTGGCACCTTGCGCTACATTCTCTACGCGTTCCTCCAGGAGGTTCCAGATCATTCGGCGAACACCCCAGTAGAGGCACTTAACAGTCAACACCGTCTTGGTGCGCCCTTCCTTCGTTTTGGCATCGGTTGCGAGCGTTGGGCTTATCCAATCTTTCGGTCGAGTGGCGGACCTTTCGATTGCCTCTATCTGTTGATCCGAAAGGTGAGGATAGGAAGATTCTCGGTCACAGCCAGAGCGTAGGCGAAGCAGTCGCCCAGGTTCAAGGGGAAGCGTCTACGTGCTTGGGCGGCGATAAACGCGTGCTGGGTCGTCGGTGCGATAAACTCGATGGGCGTATTGGCCAACAGTGTTTGCAACCCAGCGGCTGCTGTGGGATGCCGGTAGTCGACCACAATGATGGCCTCGGCCAGATTGACCGTACTCATTTTCAGCTCGCCTTTGGCGCCATCGAGTTGGACGGCAACCCATCGAGCGTTTGGTTCAGCCAGGGCGATGCAGACACGATGGCCGAGGTATCAACGACCAAGATAGCCTTTCTCCCAGAGGTCATCCTCGGTAACGAGTTTCGCATTGGGATTTTCTGG
>JBOIEE010000355.1:0-20942 GCA_050740975.1 Gammaproteobacteria bacterium
GCGCGGGTTGATAACGACGAAAGGACGGTTTTTCGGATCCACCGTCTTGCCCACGGGTGGTTTTGATCCTCGCCAGACCGTAATTGATCGGCCGCGCGAGCGAACGGCCGTTCATGACGAACTCGAAGTCAAACCCGAGCACATGCGGCGCGTTTTTCGAGGTCTGTTCGAGGTACTGGTTGCCAAGCTCTCTCAGCACATCGAGGAACAGGCACGTGCGCTGGCTAGCGTCGATCAGGTACTCCCAGGCAGGGACCGGTGGCAAGAACGGAACGAGAGTCGTTACTCTGTTCCCTTTCATCGGCCCAAGAACTGCGGGTGGCATGGCTGGCGTCAATTAGCTTTCCCCAGGAGCTCGTGCAGCTGTTCATGAACTGGGAAGCTATGCCAAAGCCGTCTGAACAAATTCAAGCGGCATGGTACTGGACATCTTAATCCTCCGAGGCAAGTTCATTTTTGCTCCGTGCGCTTTCCTATGCCACGGTAGCGCAGCCGGGACATCCTTGCGGGTCTGCATCCAACACGTTCCAGTGATCGCGATCGACGTCAAAGCTGAAGCCGGTGTGTTTGTCATTCGAGCTCGCCCGGAAGAGGTCGAAGCTGGACTCTATGCTGTAATGGTTCATGTACCCATCGTTGACCACCCGATCCAGGACCTCATGGTGTGGGCCCTTCAAAAGCTCCTTGGGCAAGAGTCTCAGCCGCCCGAAACAGGGGCGGTGCTTCATACTGTTCCTGACTCTGCGCGACGCAAGGAAACCCAATGAACAGGGCTGCGCTCAGGAACATCGGGATCAGGTTTCTTTTGGAACAATTCAAGACTCCACCATTACTGTGCATTTGTACCCCCCGGTAGAAAGCTAGAACATTCTGCGGCAGGGTCGCTTTTCGACTTCGCTCAGCTTCGAAAACGTAAATGGCTGAAACTCACGTCGGTATCTCGGCGCCATCGCGCTTCACCGTTTTTCATTGGTGGAACTCAAGAGTACGCGCACGGCGTTTGCGATCTCGCGGCTCAATTGGCCGAGACACTGGCTCTGGGCATCGACGATCTGCCGGTAATCGGTATCCGATGCCGGCAGCCGGCAGAAGGATTTGCGATTCACAGCCGTCTTCTCGCCAAGCCTCAGCGCCCAGTTGGCCGCGAGGCGCACTTGCCCGGCCGCATCAACATGAAGCTCCTGAATCGTGACGGAGACTTGCGCGTCTACTTGCTGTTGGCGGGACCAGGGATGGAAGACGATGCGCTCGGTCGGCACCAAAACCGAGAGGTTCTCCGCCAGCACCCGCGTCAGGGTTTGGTCGAGACGCTCCGCCCAGCGGTGCTCTTCAGCGAGCAGGTATTCTTGCTCCGAGACGGCGGTCACGATCTGCGGCCGATCGAGGTAATCGGACACGCGGATCGGCCCCAGACCAATCCTAGGTCCTGGATCGGTACGCGGGATCGCGGCGTACGGCGACTCTGCAAACGTGAGCGGCCTCAGCATGTAGAAATGAGTCGGTGCCGTGTTCCGGAAGCAGCCATGCAGCACCGGAACCAATACGATCAAGAGAAAGATAACTCGTCCGTTCATGGGTAACGCTCCGTGCGTCTTAGGGTTTGCCGTAGAGGACGGAATCCGGATGCCGCTCCAAATAGTCGGTCAGATCCCGAAGCGAGCGCGCGGCGTTGCGCAGCTCCACCAAGGTTTGCTGCAGGGTGGAATCTGACCCACCGAACGATTCCACGGCGCCGATTGCACTACGGCTCTCTTCCAGTACACTGGTAACCTTGAGCAGGCTCTGCTCGGCCGCCGCCAGCACCGGCCTGATCCCACCTCGGGTTTCTGCATGGATATCGCGCACCAAGCTACGGGTTTCTTTGGTCGTTTCCCGCGCGTCCGCGAGCATGGGCTCTAAGTGGCGGTTGAGTTTCCCGACGAGCTGTTCGGTCCCCTCCAGGGTCTTAGCCAACCCCGCCCGGGCACGCAGGATGTCTTCCGATTTCACGGTGTCCCGAATTTCCTTGAGCGTTGCCGACAGATCCCGCACGATGTTCTCCAGGGGCAGCTTCCGTGCCTTGGTCAGCACCTCGTCCAAGGTATTGCGCAACTCGTCCGTCGTAGTCGGAATGCTCGGCAACTCGGGTAAGCCCCTATAGTTCAATCCGGTTAACTTGACCGGCTGATTGGGGTATAGATTGAACTCCACATACAACAGCCCAGTCAGCAGGCTCTGCATCTCCAGTCGCGCCCTGAGCCCGGCCTCGATGAGCCGCTGCATGTTCTCCTGGCGTTCTTGCTCCGTTCCGGCTGCTTCCATCGGCTGCCCACTGGGGTCGATGAGCCTTCCGGGATCGAATTCGATCACCACCGGCTTGAGGAGCTGGACCCTTTGCGGGTCCATTTGCAGGGCTACCTCCCTGACCGTCCCGACCTGTACACCCTGGATCTTGACCGGCGCCCCAACGTTCAATCCAGCCAGGGAGGAATCGAAGAAGATGACGAATTGTCGTTTCTCCTTGAACAGCTCCCCGCCCCCAAAGATCAACAGCGCGGCGCTCAACAGCACGATGGCCCCGACCAGGAAGCCGCCAATCGCTATCGGGCTGATCGGTTTGCTCATGGTTCAGATCCGTTGTTGTTCTTCAATAGGTTCCTCGGACTCGCCGCGGGTGAGAAACCGGATCACCTTAGGATCCCCCGAGTGCTCTAACAATCGGTGCGGGGAGCCGTTGGCGATCATAGTCTTAGTCTCGGGATCGAGAAAGACGGCATTGTTACCAATAGCGAAGATGCTTGCCAGCTCATGGGTTACCACGACCACCGTGGCTCCCAGATTGTTCCGCAGATTCAGGATCAAATCATCGAGCAGCTTAGCGCTCACCGGGTCGAGTCCCGCCGAGGGCTCATCGAGAAATAGGATCTCCGGATCCAGCGCCATGGCGCGGGCGAGTCCGGCGCGCTTTTGCATTCCGCCGCTGATCTCCGAGGGGTAGTAATCCTCGAAGCCGGCGAGTCCGACCAGGGCCAGTTTGTAGGACACAATCGCGCCGATCTGCGCCGGGCTCAGATCGGTGAATTCGGCAAGCGGCAGGGCGATGTTCTCGGCCAGAGTCATCGAGCTCATCAGTGCCCCGCTTTGAAACAGAACGCCGATGCGGCGCAGGATGCGCTCGCGCTCCGGCCCGTCCGCCTGCCACAGGCTTTGGCGGTCGTAGTAAACCGCGCCTTTCGCCGGCTGCTTAAGTCCGATGAGGTGCTTCAAGAGCGTGCTCTTCCCGCAGCCGCTCCCTCCCATAATAATGAAGATGTCCCCTCGGTTGATGCTGAAGTTGAGATCCCGCTGGATGACGAAATCCCCGTAGGCCATGGTGAGATCATCGATGGTGACGATGGGTCCACTCATCGCCTTCGGCGCTAGATCCCCAAGCGGTCGCAGATCAAGGTCATCACCGAATCCGCCACGACGATGTAGACGATACTGGTCACCACAGCCGAGGTCGCCGCATCGCCTACGGCAGAAGCGCTGCGCCCGCACTGCATACCGCGCAGGCAACCGGCAATCGCGATGAGCACCCCGAACACGGCGCATTTGGTCACGCCCACGAGAAAATCGGTCAAGCGGACGGCGTCCTTGGTGCGATCGAGGTACTGCACCAGCGAGACGTCGAAGAAGCTGACCGTTACCAGCCCCCCGCCTACGATCCCCATGAGGTCGGCGTAAAGACACAACAGCGGCATGATCAGAATCAAGGCCAGCACCCGGGGCAAAACCAGAAACTGCATCGGGGGGAGCCCCATGACCCGCAAGGCGTCGATCTCGCTGTTGACGTTCATGGTACCGAGCTGCGCCGCAAACGCCGCCCCCGTGCGCCCCGACATGATGATGCCCGTCATCAGCGCCCCCATCTCGCGCAACATACCCAGCCCCACCAGATCGGCGATATAGATCTGCGCCCCAAAGAGCGTAAGCTGCACCGCTCCGACGAAAGCCAAGATCAGTCCCACCAGGAGGCTGATCACGGTCACGATGGCAAGCGCAGAGGGTCCGCTGTCCTGGATATTCAGCCAAAGATCTACCCCCCTGAAGCGCGCCCGCCCGCGCAATAGAGCCCCGAGCGCGAGCATCGCCTCGCCCAGGAAGGCCAGAAAAACCTTGCCGTCTTCCCAAGCTTTTAAAACACCCGTTCCCACCTGCGCGAGCCAAGGGCGCCGCTGCGCCTGACGGCGTGCGCCGGCGCGTTCCGGAACGGCATACACCAGTGCCAGCAGACCGCGTACCCCCTCGGGCAAGCCCGAGCTGTCCACCTCGATGCCCCGCTCCCGGCAGGGGTCGATGAGGCCGATCAGAAACGTCATGAGCAGCGTGTCCCAGCGGCCAAGGTCACGCGCGCTCACGACCAGACGGTTGATCGCGCTTTTCTCGCCCAGCTGCTCCAAAACAGCACCGGGCGAAGGGATGTCTGACCCCATGACCCAATCACCGGCCAAGGCAAGCTCGGATTCTTTATTGTGCCGCACCAGGAAGCTGGCTTCACCGCGGCGAATCGGATTGCTTGTGGATGCCAACTGTAAAAGGGTCTTTCTCAATTGAAGGCGCTTCGATCAATGCGGAGCGCTGGCGCCTTGGAGCGTCCTGGGTCTAATACATCCTGGGTTCTCGATTTCGGCAATTCCTGTCGGCATGATGTATTTCTGCGCGATGATTCATGTGCTAGCCCTTTTCGCAGACGTGGGATAGCGAATTATCCAATAGTGTGGATCTAAAATCATCAAGAACCCCGGAAGAGATCTAATCGTTGGTGTTCCGACCCGGTAGCAACACCGGTGTTTAGACAGGAAATCAGTAGCGGGCGGGTTCAAACCCACCATTTTCCCTACACCGCGGTTTCGACGATTTCGATGCGTTCGGAAACCGTGCACGGTGAGCGCAAATACCACCCGCCCGATGCGACACGCGTTTTACTCTGCTTGCTCCATTTATGGGTTTCGCCAAAAGGTGGATTTTTGCGTCGCCAACGACGTCATGCTTGCCGGCAAGGTAAGCTTGGTATTCGGGATCCGGGCGCATTCTTTTTCGGGACACTTCCTGTTTTGAAAAACGAAGTCCGCCGAAGCAACCTGCTAGGCGTCGCTCCGGACGCGGAGCTTGGTGGCGATGAACTTCTGATGCGGCACGTGGAGAAGATCTGCGAGCTTGCGGATAAAATGCTCCTCGTACTTGTGCAGCGTGCCGTCGGCGTAAGCGACCCGCCACATGTGCTCGATGAGCTTCACCTTCTGCACGGGGCTGAAGGCAAGGTTGATCTGGGAGGTGAACTGATAGAAATCCGTGGCGGCCTGCGCCTCCTCCTCGGCAAGCGCCATGATCTCTGTAGCCTCCTTCGCGTCGAGCTCGAACTTCTCGGCGATCGAAGCGAGGACCTGTGCCCGTTCGGCCTCGGCGATCTCCTCATCCATGCGCACTACCTCGGTGAGGAGGGCCGCCACCGCTACCCGCAGCCGGTGCTCCTGGTCCTGCGGCGTGTCGGGGCCACGCTGCGCAATATGCTCCTCAAAGAACGCCTTGATCGCATCCAACATAACTCCGCCTCCGCGATGATTCCCAGCTCGGGGCCCGATCTTTGCTGCCGCACGGACGCCGTGTCAAACGCTGCGGAAGCTGGAGCGTCGGGCAAAGAGGCTAGACAGCGGTAATATCCGGCTATGTTAGCATGCTAGCCGTCGCTGCCAAGCTCTTCGAGCAGACTCACGAGGTCGTCGGCGTGCTCCTCTTCCATCGCCAAGATCCCCTCCATCATGCGCCGAGTCGTGGGATCATCGTGGCCGAGATAGCCGATCATCTCACGGTAGCTATCGATGGCGATGCGCTCGGCGATGAGATCCTCCCGGATCATCTCAATCAGGGAGGCACCCTCCACGTATTCGGAATGGCTGCGCATCAGGAGCCCCGCGGGTGAGAAGTCGGGCTCGCCACCGAGCTGCACGATGCGGGCGGCGATCTGATCCGCATGCACCTGCTCCTCGTTGGCGTGCTGCAGAAACTCCGCCGCGACCCCCTGGGCGTTGATGCCCGAGGCCATGAAGTAATGGCGCTTGTAGCGCAGCACGCACACGATCTCGGTCGCCAGCGCCTCGTTGAGCAGCTTGAGGACAGTGCCGCGATCGGCTGTATAACCTTGTGTGACCGCGCCCTGCTCGATGTGTTGCCGGGCGCGCTCGCGCAAGGTCTTGATGTCGGTAAGGAAGGGTTTATCGGCCATATCACTCGTTCCGCAAGGTGTAAATAAATGACGATTATGCGTTGTATTCTTCTCGCCGCCAAATTCCCCCGCGCTCAACTGTAGATAGCACATCAGATGTCCGCCTTTTCGCTTCCTTGAAAAACGGCGGCGAACAAAAACGACCCGGCCTAGTCGGAACAAAGTTCAATTGCCGAATTCGCTGATAACATTGACATCACCCGAACGGTCACGGGCAGCTACCCTCCTCGAAGAACCCGGGGGAGGTTTCCGCGACTGTAGAGGTGACGAAGAGGTTGGCCAGACCCAGGTTATCGCCCGAGCCCACAGCACAGGCGTTACCCAAGCAGAACGTCGCGCGACCTTGGTAGATGTGCATCCAGTTGTTGGAGGTGAAGTCCTTACATTCACTGGAGCCATTGATGGGACCACCGTCGTCCCCATCATCCCCGTCCGACCCGCCATCGCAGACACGCTCATCGAGTCTGCGGTTGTTGCAGAACAGGAACTTGGTCAGGAGCTGCGGGTAATCGATGCTGCGGTGATCGATAAAGCCGCCACCGCCGGAGGTGTTCCTTCCCGCTGGCCAAGCGTGCCCCAAGCCCGAAACCTCGATCAGTTGAACCACCTGGACGCCGCCCTTGCTCCAGGTTTCCTCAGTGCCGCCACCGGCAATGCCGTTGCTACCCGAGTCTTTGCTGGCGTCGTATATTTCCGCCATCACCTCAGCGTTGAGGGTATTGTAACCCTGGGATACGGTGAAATCGCGATCACCGAAGACGATGGAGGTGATCTGGTTGCCGAAGCTGCTGCTCTGGCCGCCAGCCAGACGAATGCAGTCGTTGACCGCGGCGTTCTTGTTGGTGGCGACGGAGCTGATCTGGTTGGGGCCTGTACCCACTGTGGGACCGGCGTTGATGCCGATGCCCGCGAATACGTCGGGCGCCAAACAACCCATGACCATGGTCTCGCCTCCGCCGGAAGACAGACCGGAGATGAACACTTGACGTGGATCGATGTTGAGCGCGTTGCGGCCCAGCAACTTGTCTACCAACTCCAGAATGTTGTCGTTGAACCGCTTGTTCCGCGTGTGTTTGGTGAAGTAATAGTCCCAACACTGGCCCACGAACACGTCACTGCGGACGTCCGCGGCGCCATTGCCGGGCACGTCGGGGATGGCGACGACCATACCGAACTGATCGGCCACGGACTCCCAGTTGTTGCCGTTTTTGAAGTCGTCGGCAGACTGGACACACCCGTGAAGGTTGATCATCAGAGCGCGTTTCCCGCCGACCGCCGGTGTGGTTGTCGGAACGTAGAGGCTGACAAAGTCCATGCCGGCGAGGCCGTTCTCTCGGGTCCAAGTTCCTGCCAACAGGGGGGTCGCAAACATACACACCCCGATGACGATTAGTGCTCTCTTCAGTAACGTCATGATTTAGTTCTCCTGTAACGAAATACCGACTGCGAGGGCCGGGCTCTAATGGTACCCAGTTCAAGTGGAAAGTAAGGAGGATTCGTGAAGGAATCGTTCTGTCCCTACTTGGTTTGTTCCAAACAAAAAAACGCCCGTAGCGTGCTTGTACTGCTTCGTCGAATAACAACAAGCGCGGAGCGCGATTTTCGCCGCGCTCGCGATCGGACTTGTGTGACGTTTTATACCGGGTTTTTGTGAAAAATTCACCAATTCCAGCGTCCCATTTTCATTACCGTTTGACAGTGCGCCCGTTATTCGGCTGGAACCTTCGGCCATCTGCTCTGTTGTCTTGCAAACGGAGAAGGGTCAATATAGATAAGCGCGTTATCTGAGAGCTAAAGGCTTAATCGGGAGGGTTCGGTCATGTTAGGCGGTGTGTTTTTGATTATTGCTGGGATCTTGATTGTGTTGTATCCCCCGCTGCTATCGATGATAGCCGCTGTGCTATTTATCGCGCTCGGGGCGATAATGGTGGCAATTGGCTATCACAACCGCAAGCTGCGG
This sequence comes from Gammaproteobacteria bacterium, assembly GCA_050740975.1. GTDB lineage: Bacteria > Pseudomonadota > Gammaproteobacteria > JBOHHR01 > JBOHHR01 > JBOHHR01. The sequence continues at coordinate 8,205 of JBOIEE010000355.1, forward strand.
CGCCATTATGACAATCCGGTGATCGAGCTGTTTCTGCGGTTCTAGTTTTGAGTACATGGGTATATTGAGGGTATGCCGAGCGAGGCGAGTTGTGGAGTGGTGTGTAAGGATGGTCTTATCCGGGGCGCCGGCCGACGAACAGAGGGTAGGCCTTGCTAGCGTGCACGCTGCTAGCGACTACGCGCGGGATAGAGATCGCCGTCGCCTGGGTGCTGGAGATCGCCTGGGGATCCACGGCCGCAGTCGGTTGGCTGCTGGAGGGCGTCGTCGCTGGCGTGTTGGAGATCGCCAGGAAATCAGCGATTGTCCTCGGTTGGGCCTTGGAACAAGCGGTCGTTTGGGTGTTAGAAATCGCATGCCGATTTACGGTTGCACTTGGTTGGCTGCTGGAGGGGGCCGTCGCCGGGGTGTTGGAGATCGCAAGGGAGTGGGTGGTTGTTATGGGCTGGGTGTTGGAGCTCGTCGTCGCCTGGGTGCTGGAGATCGCCTGGGGATCTGCGGTCGCGATCGGTTGGCTGCTGGAGGGGGCCGTCGGTTAAGATGTGGGAGACTTCACTTGCGATGAAGCGCATCACCGGGGCGCGCCAAAGCCGTGCGGCCACGTCCGGGCGGGTCTTCTGCAAGCGGTACCGAATCGGGTGGGCTAAAGGAACTTCTGAGTACATCCCCGTTGTGAGGTTGTTCGCAGCGACAGGCACTACGTTAAGGACAGGCCCCACTGAGTAAGCCCCCGCCACACTTGTAGCGTCGATGAGGAATGCAGCGGCCATTTGGACCGCCTATCTATGCAAGCTCACGCGTAGGTGCCGAGCAGTGCTTATAAATTGCCCAAAGTGAGGAGAAGCCAATGAGACAAAGCGCTCATGGTGCTGCGCACAATGTTTATGCACAAGGTTATCCACGGTTTTGGTGGAAAACTAAGTGTGGCTACGTCTTGCGCTGAGAGTGACCTTGGGGACGAGCGGTAATTGGATCAGGTGTTGTCGCGAGTCATCGGTGAGCTGGAGGAATCGGCGTCAATGACCGGTTAAGCCCTCGTGCTTTACCGTGGTCAACCCACCCAACAACACTTACAACAGCGGCTATCTAAACCTCTTGTTGGTCGGTGCTCTCGACCCCAACAAAAGCCGAGCTGGCTTACTGCAAGCCATTGAAGATGACGCCCACCAGCGCGGTAGTTGTTGCCGCCTGCCAATGGGGTATCATTAAGCAGTGAATAACTTAGCTAGGAGCCCATCCCGATGGCTAAATCTCCGTCAAGACCGGCAGCAGCTTTTCCGGAACGCTCGGGCCGTTCACGCATTCAGAAGGGAGAACGGCCGTGGGGCGCACCGCTTTTGAGTTTCCGCTATTCCTACCGAGAACTATCGTCCCTGGATGGCAAGACGCACGTAAAGGCTAAGGAGTGCCGGTTTGAAGACGGGAAAATCACCACGGAAGAGTTCGAAGGTACTACTGGCCTCGATGCCCATACCGATGCGGTGCGTGCGATGCACCGTATTGTGCAACAGCAGGCGGCGTTGCTACTGCAACCACTGTCCTGGTTACTTCGTTCCTCGATGCGGAACAAGCCGAAATAGGCGTCTGTCGCGAGTTCGTAGTTCAAGCCGTATCGCGGTTGAAAACACCGTAGCCGTAATGCCCTAGTAACGAATGTTGGGCGGATCACGCCGCTGGGTTACAGCATAGTGTTAAGAATATAGTCCACAATAGGACCTATTGAATACCGTAATTGGAGTCCTGCCATGGCCTTACAGTCCGAATCGATTCTAGGCCGGCTTCCCGGCCAGCGTACCCGCCCCGACGAAGAACGCTGTCCTCTGTGCAGTCAGCCACTGCCGCATGATTTGAGCGCGGATGAGCTTCAGGCGCGTCTACAAGAGAAAGAGCGTGCGGCGGCTCAAGCGATCGAAGGGCGCCTCAGGGCACAATTTGAGGCACAAGAAGCAGCCAAGATCGAAGCAGTTAGGCAACGAGCGGCGGTTGAAGCTGTAGAACGAGAGCAGGGGATTTGGGTCGAGGCTAAAACGCAGGCCGAAGCAGTATTGAAGGCTGACATCGCTAAGGCCAACACGGAGAAGACAAAAGCTCTGGAAGAAAAAGAGGCGGCGCTTGAAGCGGCGAACAAGCTGAAGGCCGATCAGGAAAAGCACATCATTCAGGCGGTTCAAAAGGCCATCCAGGAACAGCGGGAAATCCTGGGAAAGGAGAAGACGAACGCGGTGCAACAGTTCCAGGCCCAGGAGTTTGAGAAAACCCAAAGGCTTCAGAAGCAGGTTGAAGCACTGAAACGCCAGCTCGATCAGAAGACAGCCGGAGAGCTTGGCGAGGGGGCCGAAATCGATCTCTATGAAACGCTGCGAGAGAGCTTCGATGGTGATCGAATTACGCGAATCAAAAAAGGCCTGCCGGGCGCCGATATCCTGCATGAGGTCAAGCATAACGGACGGGTGTGCGGTTCCATCATCTATGACTCCAAAAATCACAGCGGCTGGCGGGACAGCTTTGTCGAGAAGCTCAAGACGGATCAGCTTGCTGCGAAGGCGGATCACGCAATCCTGGCTACCAGTTCTTTTCCTCGCGGGGCCCGTCAGCTTTGCGCCCGGGACGGTGTGATCATCATCGGTCCGGCTCGGGTCGTGGATCTGGTGCGGATCATTCGCGAGCATATCATTCAGACCCACCGGTTACGCCTGAGCACCGAAGAGCGCGAAAAGAAAACCGAAGCGCTCTATGAGTTCATCAATTCCGACCGCTGTCGACAGCTCATGAGCCGGTACGAAACCATTACAGAAGATTTGCTTAAGGTCGATGAAAAAGAAATGAAGGAACACAGGTTTACCTGGGAACGCCGTGGGAAGCTGATTCGCGATTCCCAGAAGGTTCATGGCGACTTCAGAACCGAGATCGACCGCATTATCGAAGACTGAAGCATCCCTGAGAGCATCCGCCGCCCGGCGACCCGCTGAAGCGGCGAAGAACTGTAGGCGGATTGCAGGAGCCCGGGCTGGGGTATCAGGGCGTGGTCTCGCCCTTAAAGCCCCAGCACCGGTGTTGACTAGCCAAAGCCCTCCCTCCTTGTCCCAGGCCAGTTCATGGATATCGATGTCGCCTCGACATCTCGCAGTTGGTCCCAGTGTCCCACCCGCTGCCGCCGTTGCAGGTGTCGGTGTCCGCCCGCCGTCGAGCGCATCTCCACCCGGACGCAGGATAATCGACCAACTCGTCCCTGAAAGGCTGCCGGGTTCGCGGATCTCCGCCATGCTAGGCAAGGTGGCAGCCTACCCTGACCGGATTCCAAGAACCAGAGCTTGCCTTGATACCAGCGCGGCGAGTGGGGCATAGACAGAACGGCGCGACGCCAGCGCAGCCCGACAGGTATTATCTTGCTCATGCGCACCAGTGTGGTGTAGACTGGTGCAACTTGCAAGACACCCCCTATGGCCACCGAACCTAAAAAGTCACGACGGGAACCGAAAACCGCACGCGCAACGATCAGCTTTCCTACCGAAGTGTATGGGGAACTTGAGAAAATCGCCGAGGCGAAGAAGGTCTCGATCGCGTGGGTCGTGCGCGAAGCGGCGGAGAAGTACATCGCTGATCAATGGCCCTTATTTGGGAAAGTGGGACAACAGGGCCGTTGATGGGTACTACAAGTAAAGTCAATGGTAGCTACCAGCAATCAGCTCGCCGTCACGCCTACTCCGTACGGGAGCCGACACTGCTGGACGAGCCGGCCTACCGGACGCCGTTAGGTTCCGCGTACGTAGCGGATTCCCGCGAGTTGCTGGCTGCGCTTCCCGAAGATTCCGTCGATCTCGCGCTCACGTCGCCCCCGTACGCCCTGCACTTTAAAAAGGAATATGGCAATGTCGAGAAGCGAGACTATGTAGCCTGGTTCCTCCCTTTTGCGCGCGCGATCCACCGCGCGTTAAAACCTGAAGGCAGCTTTATCCTAAACATCGGCGGCAGCTTCAATCCCGGCACACCAACGCGATCGCTCTATCATTTCAAGTTGGTTGTAGCCCTCGTCGAGGACGTGGGATTTCACCTCGCGCAGGAGTGCTTTTGGTATAATCCGGCGAAGCTGCCGGCACCGGCCGAGTGGGTAACCGTCCGGCGGCAGCGGATTAAGGATTCCGTAGAATACGTCTGGTGGCTGTCGAAAACGCCGTGGCCGAAAGCAGACAATCGCAATGTCTTAGTGCCGTACAGCCCGGACATGGAGCGCCTGATCAAGAGGGGCTATCGGCCAAAAGCCCGACCTTCGGGACACAACATAACGCACAAATTCCGGGCTGATAGGGGAGGTTCGATCCCCGCGAACGTCATCGAGCGCGGCAACAACGAAAGTAATTCAGAGTACATTAAAGCATGCCGCACCGCGGGCGTCAAAGTTCACCCCGCGCGCTTTCCGGCCGCGCTCCCCGACTTCTTCATCAAACTCTGTACGAAGCCCGGCGAGCTGGTGCTTGATCCGTTTGCCGGCAGCAATACCACAGGCTACGTGGCGGAATTGCTGGGGCGCCGCTGGATTACCTCCGAACTGAACGCTGATTACGTCCGGGCGAGCGAACTACGATTCATTGTCCAAGGGGGCACTGGTGACCGCCGAAGAACTCGTCGAGATTCTCAAGCATCTTTACCCCTCGAGCCCTTGGCCTAAACCATTCAATCTCCTAAAAGGCCGCCAACTCGTGGAATCCGGTCACGAAGTCGGCGCCGCTGCTCGACAGGTCGGCACAACGAGCAGGCGCCTACGCGCGTTCTGCGAGTCGGTCGATGCGCTGTCCGAATTGTTCGGGTCCCAACCGCCAGACGACAACGCCCGTAAAGACGCACGTCAGATTCTGGGGAACCTAATCGTTGGTGGGTGCGCTGAGATTACGTTCGAGGAAATCTACAGAGCGCACATGCCTACGACGGAGCTCGAGCTGCGCGACCTCCGCGAGGGGCGCTCTGATACTGACTATCGACTTTTCAACGGGAGGGGGAGACCGGTCTACCGCGTCAACATCAAGTTCCACGGCTCGCTGTTCCGCCGTGCACAAGAAATGGTGGGTCTTGAGCCGGAGGACTGTTTCGCCTTGGCGACGTACAAGATTGACGGCGCGTTGCAGAAGCAGAAAAAGGACGAACTTCCGTATATTTTCGTGATCGTGAGCGTGCCAGACCTCAAGTCCGAGTCGGTCGGTGCTGCCGTACCAGCGGAGCTACAGGATTTCGTTGCTCGTGTGACCGTAAGCAAACGCATCCCTCGCAAGCGCGACATTGAAGATCAAGTTGTGCAGGTTCTCCAGCAGGAAGGGCACCCGGCGTTCGACGCGACCCGCAAACGTATCGCTGAGGCGCGATGGTACGTGCTCGGAGCAAAAAAGCCGACAAGCTCTTGCGGGAACTGCTGTTCGTACGGGTGTTCGCGCTGCGCACGCGAAACTTCTCTCGCCAGTTCCGAGGTGCAGAACTCGACATGCACTTCTCGCTATCGCGCGACCTCACACCGCTATCGACGTACCTCGACATGCTGCGCGACGCGGGATATCCCCGCGTGACGACGCTCCTAGAGCGGGGAGACTACTAGCGGAGGTACAATCCCGTTGTTGCCGCGCTTCTCCTGCGCCAAACGCCGATAGCTTTTTCCCAAGCGACCAACGTCGTCCCGACTAGGTAGGTGATCCGGCCCTACACCAAAGCCATTCCCGGTGACGGGGCGATGTCCGTGCTATCCTGGAGATCATACCAAAGCATGAATTCCCGAAAAGGACAGCGGTCTAAAATTTAAAGCTATCGAACTCATCGCCGCGATGCGTGGAAGCGCACTGACGGCGGAGACCTGGAGAATGGCTCAAGACATATTCATCGCTGCCGCGCGCCGCACGCCGATTGGCTCCTTCTTGGGTGCGCTCTCGCCCTTATCTTCCGCGGAGCTCGGCGCGTTTGCGATCCAGGCCGTGGTGTCGGAGACGGGAATAGCGCTAGGCGCCATCGACGAGATTTTGATGGGCTGCGTGCTGCCTGCCGGTGTGGGTCAGGCACCGGCGCGACAGGCGGCTTTGAAAGCCGGGATCCCTCAGTCGGTGCCGTGCACCACGATTAACAAGATGTGCGGTTCGGGGATGAAGTCCGTGATGCTCGCCCATGATCTGATCAAAGCGGGGTCGGCTGAGATCGTGCTTGCCGGAGGCATGGAATCCATGAGCAATGCGCCCTACCTGTTGGCGAACGCGCGAAGCGGAGTGCGCATGGGACACCAGCGGCTGTTGGATCACATGCTCTACGATGGGTTGCAAGATCCAGAAAGCGGTGAGCTCATGGGTTACTTTGCCGAAATCTGTGCGGTAAAATACGGCTTCGCGCGGGAACAACAAGATCACTACGCCGCCGAGTCGGTCCAGCGCAGCATAACCGCGATCGAGTCGGGCGCTTTTGCCGCTGAAATCATACCCGTGAATGTGGCCACCAAGGGCAAAACGCTGCACGTGACCGAGGACGAACAGCCGCGCAAATGTGATCTGACCCGCATTGGGCACATGCGCCCCGCTTTTAAGCAAGGCGGGACTGTAACGGCTGCGAATTCATCCAGCATATCGGATGGAGCCGCAGCGCTACTGCTCATGAACGCCCAAGCTGTGGCGGAGCATGGGCTCACGCCGATCGCGCGCTTGTTGGGGCACGCCACACACGCACGAGCGCCGGGGGAATTTACCGTGGCGCCCATCAACGCTATAAGGCGATTGCAACAAGGGCTGGGGTGGGCCAACGGCGAGGTGGATCTGTATGAAATAAACGAGGCTTTCGCCGTGGTCGCCATGGCGGCCTTGCGCGATCTGGAGTTGGAACACGCCAAGCTCAATGTCAACGGAGGCGGGTTGGCCTTGGGGCATCCCATAGGAGCGAGCGGCGCCCGCATCATCGTGACCCTGGTGCATGCCCTCAAGCAGCGCGGATCGCGGCGCGGGATCGCGGCGCTTTGTATCGGCGGGGGGGAAGCCACGGCTGTAGGGGTCGAGGTGATCTAAAGCTAGCCCTGCCCGATCAGGCCGTATTTTCAAATGCCAGGTCTGCAAACCAACATCGATGTGCGTTCGGAGCGATTCGCACTCAACGCCCAGCACATGCGCGAGCGAGTGGACGATCTTAATGCGAAGCTGGCCAAAATCGCGCAAGGGGGATCGGAGCAGGCCCGTGTGCGCCACCGCGAGCGTGGCAAGTTGCTGGCACGCGAGCGCATCGTGACTCTAATCGATAAGGAAAGCGAATTCTTGGAGCTGTCTGCGCTCGCCGCCTTTGGGCTATACGAGGACGAAGTGCCCTCCGCGGGTATCGTAACCGGCATCGGCCGGATCCAGGGGCGCGAGGTGATGATCATCGCCAATGACGCCACCGTCAAGGGCGGGACTTATTATCCGCTGACAGCGAAAAAGCATCTGCGCGCACAAACCATCGCGGAAGAAAATAGGCTGCCCTGCATCTATCTGGTGGACTCCGGCGGGGCGTATCTCCCGATGCAAGACGAGGTGTTTCCGGATCGCGATCACTTCGGGCGCATCTTTTTCAATCAGGCGCGCATGTCGGCCCAGGGAGTTCCGCAGATAGCGGTGGTGATGGGCAACTGCGTCGCCGGGGGGGCTTATGTGCCGGCGATGGCGGAGCAGGCGGTCATCGTGAGAGATCAGGGAACGATTTTTCTCGGCGGCCCACAGCTGGTTAAGGCAGCCACGGGCGAAGTGGTCGACGCCGAGACGCTGGGCGGGGGTGAAATGCACTGCCGCATCTCTGGGGTCGCTGATTATTTGGCCGATGACGATACCCATGCGCTCGCTATGGTGCGCGATATCCTGGCCCACCTACCGGGGGTGCAAACGGCTGCTTCTGCACGAAGCATAGAACCGAAGTACGCGGCCGAGGAGATCTATGGGCTGATCCCCTCCGATCCCCGCCAGCAATACGACGTGCGCGAAGTGCTCGCGCGCATCGTGGACGGTTCCGATGTGCACGAATTCAAGCCGCTTTACGGCAGAACTTTGGTCTGCGGCTTTGCCCGAATTCATGGACATGCACTGGGAATAATGGCAAACAATGGGATCTTGTTCTCCGAATCTGCCCTTAAAGGGGCGCATTTTATCCAAATCTGTAGCGGGCGTGGGCTCCCTTTGCTGTTCCTGCAAAATGTCACCGGGTTTATGGTGGGCGCGCGCTACGAGGCCGGTGGGATCGCCAAAGACGGGGCGAAGATGGTAAGCGCAGTGGCTTGCGCCGAGGTGCCTAAGCTCACGGTCATTATCGGCGGCTCCTTCGGAGCCGGAAATTATGCCATGTGCGGTCGGGCTTATGACCCGAGGTTCCTGTGGATGTGGCCCAACGCGCGCATCTCCGTGATGGGCGGTGAAGTGGCCGCCTCGGTGCTATCCGACGTCAAGCGGGACGCTGCCCGTGGAGGGCGCATAGAAGACGACGAACCAGAGGTCTTGAAAGCACGGATCCGCGCTCAGTACGAGATCCAGGGCCATCCTTATTATTCTTCTGCTCGGCTTTGGGATGATGGTGTCATCGACCCCGCTAAGACCCGTGAAGTCGTGGGGAGAGCCTTGTCGATAGTCGCGAGCGCGCCGCAGCGCGCCACGCAGTACGGCGTATTCCGGATGTAAACGATGGCGCAAGAGCAAACGCTATTGGTGGAAAAGGGAACGCGCGGCGTTTGTACTCTGACTCTTAATCGCCCCGAGAGGCGCAACGCGCTGGATGGCTTGCTCACTCAGCGTTTGATCGAGGAGCTTAAGGCGCTGCAAAAAGATCGGGCGGTGCGGGTGGTGATCTTGAGCGGGACCGGCAGCGTCTTCTGCGGCGGCGCCGATCTGGAATGGATGGGAGCCAACCCCCGCGCGCGCGGGATCCAGGGCGCAGCGCTGCTGCTCGCGGAGCTGATGCACAGCCTTGCGTGTCTGGACAAGCCGGTGATCGCGAGAGTCAATGGCAGCGCTTACGGCGGGGGCGTCGGGCTTATCACCTGTTGTGACATCGCCGTGGCCCAGGCGGGCGCGAGCTTTGTTTTTTCCGAAGCGAGATTGGGGATCGCGCCGGTGGTCATCGCCCCCTATGTGATTCAGGCCATAGGCGCGCGGCAGGCCAAGCGTTATTTTTTGAGCGGCGAGCCGATAAGCAGTGCTGAGGCTAAGCGCATCGGTTTGGTGCATTTGGTTGTGGAAGAAGCGCACTTGGACGAAACCGTCGCGCAGCACGCCGCCTATATATTGCGCGGGGGAACCGTTGCGCTTAAGGAGTGCAAAACCTTAGTGGGGCAAGGGGCAGCGCCGAACGAGGAACAACGCGCACAAGCAGCGGCTCGGCTGGTGAAGCTCTGGCAGGGGCCAGAGGCGCGCGAGGGGATAGCGGCCTTCCTTGAGAAGCGCAAGCCCCAGTGGCCGTCCTAAGCGGTGTGCGCGTGGGCATTCCACCAGCGGTCAGCGTAGTCGAGGTCTCAGCGCGGGATGGCTTACAAAGTGAGGCGCGGGTCCTTGATACTGCCACCAAAGTACACTTCATCCGGCTTCTGTCGGAAGCCGGACTGCGGGTGATCGAAGCGGCGAGCTTTGTCAGTGCGCGAGCAGTCCCACAGCTGGCTGATGCGGCCGAGGTGGTCCTGGGCATTGGCCGTAAGCCGGGGACTCTATACCCCGTGTTGGTGCCTAATGCGCGGGGTTTGGAGCGGGCGCTAGCAGCAGGTGCTAACGCGGTCTGCGTGTTTGCCGCCACCACCGATGCGTTCAGTCTACACAATACCCGCTGCGGGGTGGAAGAGTCCCTTGAGCGATATCGAGCCGTGGTGAGCAGAGCTCGAGCGGCCGGCGCCTGGGTAAGGGGCTATCTCTCGTGCTGCTTCGGCTGTCCCTATGAAGGCCCGGTGCCCGAGGCGCGAGTCTCGCAGCTTGCCCAGCGTTTGTTTGAGCTTGGTTGCGAGGAGATCGCACTGGCAGACACCATCGGTGTGGCAACGCCTCTGGTGGCGCAGCAGACGCTGAGCGCCGTCGCCCAAGCGGTGCCGTTGGAGCGTTTAGCCGTGCATTTTCACGATACCCGAGGCCAAGCCTTAGCCAATATCTTGGCTTGCTTACAGATCGGGATCAGCCGTGTCGATGCGGCGGTAGGGGGGCTAGGGGGATGTCCCTATGCGCCTGGGGCGAGCGGCAACGTCGCGACCGAGGATCTGATTTACATGCTGCACGGCATGGGTATTGATACAGGCGTTGACTTGGGGAGACTGATCACCGCCGGCCGTTTTATCTGTACCGAGCTAGATCGCTGCAACCAGAGTCGGGTGGCGAGGGGGGGTTAAGCCCATCGAGCTTGCTTCGGCAAAAAGCGGGCGCGAGGCGAAGCTGCTGCAGGGACTGCCGGAGGCGATAAGGAAATCCCGCCTTCTGTAAAAAGCCTACTCATTACGCACTGAGTTGGGGCATAATACGGGGCCTTTGGCCTCCAACGGTGCGTGCCGACCGAGAAATCGGGTATAAACCCTAGAGCCATAACGCCGAGGGGGCATTATGTTATTCATTCGGCTTCGATAATTTCAGATGGCATAAAAAGTGCCGAGATTCAACTACAAGTGATCGCGATGGAATCGAGGGCGGTTTGTTCTCGGCCGCAAACAACCTGTCGCCGATCCAAGACCTGGGGGATAAAAGATGAAGTGGATTAGCGCCGTTATCAAGCCTTTTAAGCTTGATGACGCCCGCGATGCCTTATCAGGGATCGGGGTTCAGGGCATCACGGTGAGCGAGGTTAAGGGATTTGGCCGCCAGAAAGGACACACAGAGCTTTATCGGGGGGCGGAATATGTCGTCGATTTCCTCCCCAGTGGCGGTGCCGGACGATCGGGTCGAGCAAGTGATCGAAGCCCTCACCAAAGCGACTAATACGGGAAAGATCGGTGACGGAAAGATCTTCGTGTTCGATTTAGCCCAAGCGGTGCGGATCCGCACCGGCGAAACCGGCGTAGACGCGTTGTAGCGGGAGCGGGAGTTGGAGTTGAACTATGAAACAAGACGAGACCAAAGAAATGAAGAATGCTATTAACGGTACTCCGAAAAATTCCGTCCGTGGAATTTTTCGCATCGCAAAGCAAAAATGCGATTTTTGCTTCACTCCATTTCTCAAACAGTTACCTGTTCGAGAAATGGGCAGCATTTCCCTATGCGGCTGGGCACTTCGAATTAATCGAAGCGCCCTTAAGACGTTTCGCAGCTTGGCGCTGCTTATTTTCGCCATCACGATCCCTTCGCTCACGATGGCGGCCGATGAGTTGAATTCCGGCGACACCGCCTGGATGCTCACGGCCACGGCATTGGTCCTATTCATGACTATCCCAGGCCTGTCTCTGTTCTATGCGGGGATGGTGCGGTCCAAAAATGCACTTTCGGTGATGATGCAGTGTTTCGCCATCACCTGCCTCGTCACCGTGCTGTGGGCGCTCTATTTATACACCTTGGCCTTCGGAGACGACGTCGCGGGAGTAATCGGTGATTTGGGTAAAGCCTTTATGAAGGGAGTGGGAATAGACACGGTAAAAGGCACCATCCCGGAGAGCGTGTTCTCCATCTTCCAATTGACCTTCGCCATCATCACGCCCTCCCTTATCGTCGGTGCATTCGCGGAGCGCATGAAGTTCTCCGCTTTGCTGGCGTTTATCGCGCTTTGGGTGACCGTCGTCTACGCTCCCGTCGCGCATTGGGTTTGGGGCGGTGGTTGGCTGGGAACGCTTGGCGTTCTGGATTTCGCCGGTGGTACCGTGGTGCACATCAACGCGGGCATAGCGGGCCTGGTCGCCTGCCTAGTGCTCGGTAAACGTCGCGGATATCCCAACACGCCCATGCGCCCGCACAGTCTAGTGCTTACCCTGGTCGGTGCCGGCATGCTGTGGGTGGGTTGGTTTGGCTTCAACGCGGGAAGCGAGCTCGCCGCCGATGGAGTCGCGGGCATGGCAATGCTGGTAACCCAGTATGCGACCGCCACCGCCGCTTTGACCTGGTTATTGTGCGAGTGGGTGTTCCACGGTAAGCCGAGCGCTTTAGGGCTCGCGTCTGGGGCTGTGGCCGGTTTGGTGGCCATTACCCCGGCTTCGGGTTTTGTCGGCCCGATGGGATCGCTGGCGATCGGGTTCGCGGCCGGTTTGTTTTGCTATTTCGCCTCTGTGCGCCTGAAGCGCGTCCTGGGGTACGACGATTCCTTAGACGCCTTCGGAGTGCACGCGATAGGGGGTATCGTGGGCGCTATTCTCACTGGGGTTTTCGTGGATGCCGCTTTAGGCGGAAAGGGTTTAGCAGAAGGGGTGACGCTAGGCGCGCAGGTTTGGAAACAAAGCGTGGGGGTCCTCGCCACCATAATATACGACGCGATCGCTACCCTTATCATTCTTCGCATCCTTGATGCCACCATAGGACTGCGCGTCAACGAGGAGCAGGAAACGGAAGGTCTGGATCTTGTGCTCCATGACGAGGCTGGATACAACTTATAAGATAGGGACGATAATGCGTGCTCCTACCCGAAACGGTGGGAGCAGAGGGCAGCAACCGGCTCTCGTCAAATAGTCTTCATTTATGGTTAGTCCGGAGAGGCAACGATGAAACTTGTTATAGCGGTGATCAAACCCTTTAAGCTCGATGATGTGCGCGAGGCGCTATCGGAAATCGGGGTCCAAGGCATGACCGTTACCGAGGTAAAAGGCTTTGGGCGTCAAAAGGG
>JBOIEE010000356.1:0-24741 GCA_050740975.1 Gammaproteobacteria bacterium
GACGGTTTTCTCGGACGCTGACATAGGCACCCTTATACGGCATCCGGGGCCCGGTGTCCAGGATCCGCTATACGCCCTTAACCCACTTGAGGTTTCTGGCTAGGACAAATTCACCCTGAGCCAACCCACACCTCGCCTTGAGCCCTCTCGCGAACCGTGATACGGTTGAAGTTCGTATCGGTTATCCGTAGACCCCGTTGCGCAGAATCCAAGGAGACAAGAATCAATGCTTCACGTCGATATCCCATCCCGCTCCGATATCGAGCGGTTGATCACGGTGCGCGCCCCCGCTTGCTTGTCCCTTTATCTGCGGACAACGCCGATCACCCAGGATGTACAAGGCGACCGAATCGAGTTGAAGAATCTGACGCGCACCGGGCTCGATCAGTTGCGTGCGAAGGACGTCGACAAGCGCCAGGTCGCGGCTATCGAGGAAGCGGTCGACGACCTGGTCGACGACGACACCTTCTGGGAATTCCAGGCCAACAGCCTCGCCGTGTTCGTAACGCCCGATACGACGCGGACCTTCCGATTGCCCAACGCGCTCGAGCCGATGGTCGAGGCGGGGGATCGATTCTTCATTAAGCCGCTGTTGCGCGCCATCACCGTACCCCAGTCGGCGTTCCTCCTGGCGCTTGCCCAGGGCTCGGTGCGGCTCATCGAGGTCTCCGGCGACATGCCGGCCCTCGAGGTCAAGGTCGCGGGCATGCCCAAAGACGCCGCGAGTGCCGTGGGGAAGGCTTCGATTCTCGGTCGGGCGCCGAGCGGGCGCATCCAGGGATCCGAGGGCCAGAAGGTGCGCTTACGCCAGTACGCCCGTCAAGTCGACCAGGCGCTGCGCGAGCTGCTGGCCGGCCGCGAAACGCCGCTGATCCTGGCGGCAGCTTCACCGCTCGATTCGATCTTTCGCTCGGTGAACACCTACCCGCATCTCGTCGACGAAGTGATCCCGGGCAGCCCGGAAAGGGTCAGCGACGCCGACCTCGCCCAAGCGTCACGAACAGTCCTCGACCGCCTGCACCGGGCCGACCTCGAAGGGCTCCATCGGCTGTTCGAGACCCGCGCCGCTCAGGGACGTACCACGACCGACATTGCTCATGCCGCACGGGCCGCGACCTTTGGCGCGGTGTCGGTCCTGCTGGTGGATATCGACGAGATCGTGCCGGGACTCGTGAACGAGGATGATGGCAGCGTCGCGTTCGGCGCAAGCGCTTCCGGGGAGAGCTATGGCGTGGTCGACCAGATTGCCGGCCGCGCCCTGTTGGCGGGTGCGCGGGTGCTCGGCGTGCGGCGCGCGGATATCCCTGGCGACGGCAGTCTCGCCGCTATCCTTCGTTATCCCATGTGAGGGCCAGCGCCTCAATGGAAAGCTGAGCAATCGCCTCCGAACGTGGCCACTGTACAGCTCGCCGGTAGACCAAAAATTCGACCGCGGCTGTGTCCCTTGATCCGCGATGTCGTCGATTTCTGATGCTTGGTGAGGCGACGCATTCATGAACGCCAGAAGCCTAATCAACTCCCGCCTTTTTAAGCGCTTCCTTCAAGGTCCTTACGGCTAGGACTTCTAATTCTGGAGTAGCGGTCTTCGGCGCATTCGCTTTGGGAACGATGGCGCGCCTAAACCCCTGTTTGGCTGCCTCCTTAAGACGTTCCCCAGCACCGATAACAGGCCGCACCTCGCCGGATAAGCCTACCTCCCCAAAGGACACTACATCACGCGCAAGCGGCTGGCCGCGGAGGCTCGAAACCACCGCCAACAGAGAAGGCAGATCTGCAGCCGTCTCGGCGATTCTCACCCCACCGACCACATTGATAAACACATCCTGATCATGGGTGCTGACGCCGGTATGTCGATGCATCACGGCCAATAACATACTCAGGCGGTTCTGTTCCAGTCCCACCGCAACCCGCCTCACATTGGCTATATAGGCTGTGTCAACGAGGGCTTGCACCTCAACTAACAGAGGGCGCGTGCCCTCGCGGGTAACCGTAACGATGCTCCCCGGCACGTCGGCTTCGTAACGGGACAACAACACGGCCGAAGGATTGCGCACTTCTCGCAAGCCCCACTCCGTCATCGCGAACACGCCGATCTCGTTCACCGCGCCGAAACGGTTTTTCACCGCGCGCACGATGCGCAAACGATTTCCTGCTTCCCCCTCGAAATAGAGCACTGTGTCCACCATGTGCTCCAGCACGCGCGGTCCTGCCAGCGTCCCCTCCTTAGTCACATGCCCCACCAAAAAGACACTGATATTATGATCCTTGGCTAAACGCACCAAACGCAGCGCACATTCTCGCAGCTGGCTGATAGATCCTGGAACAGCGTTCACACCATCCGTCCAGACGGTTTGTATGGAGTCAACGACCAGAGCGTGAAAAGACGATTGAGCCACCGCATCCAGAATGCGGTCGATCTGGGTTTCCGTCAGTAGTTGTAGATCGGTTGTCCCAAGCTTAAGGCGGCTTGCACGCGCCGCGATCTGCTGCGCCGATTCCTCACCGCTTACGTATAGACTCGGGAGACCCATTTTAAGGCGCAGGGAAGCCAGGGCTTGCAGCAGCAAGGTGGATTTGCCAACGCCCGGGTCCCCGCCGATCAAAACCACCGACCCTGCAACCAGACCCCCTCCGAGAACCCGGTCAAATTCCCCCAGACCAGTGGCCTGCCTAGGAGTTAATTGCGCCGCGATCTCGCTTAACGCAAGGATTGCCGCCGGCGATTGGCTGCGCGCACTCCCCGTTGCGCCTCTGCGTTCCGGTAGTTGCTCGGTCAGGGTATTCCACGCTCCACACTCGACACACCTCCCCGCCCATTGAGGCGAGGTTGCTCCGCACGTCTGGCACTGGTACCCCACCCTAAGTGCCATTAACCACCCCCGATTTCAATAAAACGGGCCCGCAAACGCACGCTGCAAAGCAGCTCATAGGGGATGGTTTCGGCGCATTGGGCGACCTCCTCAACCGGCAAGCCCTCACCCCACAAAACCACGGGATCCCCTACCCGCGGATCCGGGATCCCTCGCAGATCCACCGTCAGCATGTCCATCGAGGCCTTGCCGATCAGTGCCGCCCTGTGTCCCTTAACTAAAATAGGCGTGCCGGAGGCGGCATGGCGAGGGTAGCCGTCGCCATATCCCATGGCGACAATCCCAATCCGCATGTCTTGAGGACAACGCCAAGTGGCCCCGTAGCCCACCGCTTCTCCCGCTTTTACATCATTTACCGCGATCAAGGCGGACTTAAGGGTCATGACCGGCACCAAACCCTCACCCTGGCCGCACTCTTCGCTCAAAGGGGAAACCCCGTAGAGCATGATCCCAGGGCGCACCCAGTCTCCCAGAGCTTGGGGGCAGGCCATGATGGCGGCGGAATTTGCGATACACCGCTCGCCTTCGAGATCGGAGGTGGCCTCAGCAAAGCATTGCAGTTGTTCGCCTACGGACGGATCCCTAGGCTTTTGCGCGCACGCCAAGTGGGTCATTAGACGGGTTCCGCTCACACCCGCGCACTCCCTTAACCGACCCCAGATTTCCCGCACCCGCTGAGACGGAAATCCCAAGCGGTGCATACCACTGTCTATCTTTAGCCACACCCGGACTGCTTTAGTCGCTGGAAGGTCGCGCAGCATATCGAGTTGAGCTTCATGGTGGACTACTGTCTCTATCCCCAAACTGGCCAGATCACGCAGCTCCTCGGCGGAAAACGGTCCCTCGAGCAGCACCACCGGATGCCTGATACCGTGCTCCCTGAGTTCCTGCGCTTCCTCCAGACTGGCCACCCCAAACGCATCGGCTTCCGAGAGGGCACGTGCAATGCGCACCAGACCGTGGCCATAGGCATCGGCCTTGATGATGGCCATCACCCGTTGGTGAGGGGCGTATTCTCGAACAGTTCTGAGGTTGGCACGGGCTGCCTGGGTGTTAATAATGACGCATGCGGGACGCGTCATTCATACCCCCCGGCTGAATCATAGTATCTCTCGCTCGCCAGGTCTTCAAAGCGGGTGTACTGGCCTAGGAACGCCATTCTGACTTTGCCAATGGGACCATTGCGTTGCTTGGCCACGATGATCTCCGCGGTTCCTTTGTCTTGGCTGTCCTCGTGGTAAACCTCATCGCGATAGATAAACACGATAAGATCCGCGTCCTGCTCTATGGCGCCCGACTCGCGCAGGTCAGACATCACCGGGCGCTTGTCGGTGCGGCTTTCTAGGCTCCGGTTGAGCTGGGACAGGGCAACGATCGGGCAATTGAGCTCTTTCGCCAGCGCCTTCAATGAACGCGAAATCTCAGAGATCTCCGTGGCGCGGTTTTCCGTTGTTCCCGCAACCTGCATAAGCTGCAAATAGTCGACGATCACCAATCCCAACCCGTTCTGGCGGGCGATGCGCCGGCATCGCGCCCGCAATTCATTAGGGGTCAACGCTGGGGTGTCGTCTATGAACAAAGGCGCCTCCGAGAGCAGGGTGACCGCAGAGGTGAGCCGCGGCCAATCGTCATCGCTCAGCTTTCCGGTACGCACCTTGTGTTGGTCGATTCGGCCCAAAGAAGCCATCATGCGGATGGCCAACTGTTCGCCCGGCATCTCCATGCTAAACATCGCAACCGTGAGCTTATCCTTGATCACGGCACGTTCCACGATATTAACCGCAAAAGCGGTCTTGCCCATAGAGGGGCGGCCGGCGACGATAACCAGGTCCGCCGCTTGCAGCCCCGAAGTTAGCTCATCAAAATCACTGAACCCGGTGGCCACTCCTGTGAGGGGGCTATCCGACTCATAGAGCTTTTGGATGCGTTCAAGCGCGTTGTTCAGCAGATCCCTGATTCCGCGATAGCCACTGCGCCCCCTGGCGTGGCGCTCCGCGATTTCAAAGACCATACGCTCGGCACGATCCAATAATTCCTTGGAGCTGCTCCCACGGGTACTGAATCCACTCTTGGCTATCTCCGCTCCAACGCTGATCAGCTGGCGTAAGATCGCCCTGTCGCGCACAATCCCCGCGTAATGGCGCACGTTCTCCGCGCTGGGCGTGTTGTCGACCAGCGCCGCAAGATAAGCTAAGCCTCCAACGCGTTCAAGCGCTCCACGGGTTCCCAACCACTCCGACAGAGTCACGACATCATGTGGTCGGCTATCTTCCGCGAGTGATCGGATCGCGCTATAGATAAGAGAATGATCGGAGCGATAAAAGTCTTCGTCGTCAACCTGGTCAGCGACATCTTCCCACGCGCCGCTATCCAGCATCAGCCCGCCTAATAAAGATTGTTCGGCTTCGATCGAATGGGGGGGGACCTTGAGAGACTCAACAGGCTGAGCGACGCTGTCCGGCAGAGTAGACCTGCTCATTGACACCCTCGAACGACATCACCGGGTGGACAGAAACGCCGCATCGAGCCTGGGGCGCCTTATTTCCTGAGCGGCTTCAACTTATGAAACGGGGTAGTGAAACAGCTAACAGCGTACACCAAAATAACCGTACTCTCGATCGCTTTCGCAGTTCGCATTTTTATTCCGCAACCACATGGACTTTAACCAAAGCTTCCACATCCGCGTGCAAACGCACGGGTACGAGATGCTCGCCAAGCTCACGCAGCGGGCCGTCTACCAACCGCACCTCGCGCTTTTTAAGCTCGACTCCAGCCGCACTCACCGCCTCAGCAATTTCCAGGGCACCCACCGAGCCGAACAGCTTTCCCTCCGTCCCTGCCTTACCGGCGATGGTGATTTCGAGTGCACCAATGGCGATAGCCCGATCCTGCGCATTCGTTAAGGCGGCGTTTAGCTCCCCCTCAAGCTGGGCGTGTCTTTGTTCAAAGACTTGCACATTATCGGCTGTAGCCGGTACCGCCTTTTTCCCAGGAATAAGATAATTTCTGGCATAGCCTGGTTTAACCTTTACTTTATCGCCCAGGTTCCCCAGCTTATATATTCTTTCCAACAGGATGACTTCCACGGGACCCCTCGAATGAGCTAGTGGATGCCTCGGACGATCCGAAACACCGCCCCTATATTAATGCGCATCGCAATAAGGCAGTAAAGCGAGGTAGCGTGCCGTTTTTATAGCCCGAGTAAGCTGCCGTTGATAGCGGGCTTTGGTACCAAACATCCGGCTGGGCATAATTTTTCCCGTTTCCGAAAGGTAAACCTTGAGGGTGGCAAGGTCTTTGTAATCGATCTCGGTAATGCCTTCCGCTGTGAAGCGGCAATAACGTTTGCGCCTGAAAAATCGTGACATCTTCTATTTCTCCGTAGGAGCGGTGTCCAGAACCGCAACATCGTCATCTTCGGATCCCGATGATGGATCCTCCTCTCCCCCTTCATCGACTAGCTCCGGGATCTCACCCTCACCCTCCAGCGTTTGTAGCTGCGGATCCTCGCCTTCCTCCGTCCACGACTTGGCCGTAACACGCTCTTTCTTTTCATCCTCCTCCTCCTTCGCCCTAGCCAAGGGCGAGGGATCAGTAATCGCTCTCGAGCGTCGCACCGTTAAGTTGCGTATCACGGCGTCATTGAAACGGAAGGCGCTTGCCAGCTGATTCAGGGTATCGCCGTCGCATTCCACGTTCATCAGCACGTAATGCGCTTTATGTACCTTATTGATTGGGTAAGTCAGCGGACGCCGACCCCAGTCTTCGATCCGGTGTATTCGCCCCTGTTTGCCCTCGATCATGGAACGATAGCGTTCAATCATCGCGGGCACTTGTTCGCTCTGGTCGGGGTGCACCAAAAACACTATTTCATAATGACGCATCAGTCTCCCTTTTGGATTAAGCTTTCCGCATCTTCGCCGTGGCGGTAAAGCAAGGGTTTGCCGTTGGGGCGCGTATTGTATTTCAGTCCTGCAATATATTCAATTTTCCCAGCCTGGCCGAATTTTGATTTTAACCCGGTATTGACTTAAGGGTACCGCCCTCCGGGCGTTTGACAGCGACGCTGACGCACTGCCTCAAATAAACCGATTCCGGCGCTAACCGACACGTTCAAGCTTTCAACATGGCCCCGCATGGGAATGCGTGCCAAGACATCGCAGTGTTCCCGGGTGAGGCGTCTCAGCCCTCTATTTTCCGAACCCACGACCAGTGCGGTCGGCCTGTTGAAATCGACATCATAAAGGGTTTGCTCCGCATCTTCGGCCGTTCCCACCACCCAAATGCCGGCTTGGCGAATTTCTCTTAACGATCGCGCCAAGTTTCGCACCGCGATAATAGGTACAGTCTCGGCGCCTCCGCTTGCGACCTTTCGCACCGCGCCGGTAACACCCACTCCCCGATGCATGGGAACGATCACCGTATCCACACCCGCCGCATCTGCGGTGCGTAGACAAGCACCAAGATTTTGCGGATCCTGGATCCCGTCGAGCACCAGCAGCAACGCCATTACGGGGCGCTCCGCGAGCAGCGACACCAGGTCCCGTTCATCGCGTAGCTTTGCAGTCCGGCGCCTGAGCACCACTCCCTGATGCACACCATCATTAGCCAGTTGGTCTAACGTCGTATCGGGCACCTCTTGAATCGCGATCCCGTTCTTTAATGCGAGCGTTCGGATTTCCGAGATCCCCCGCGCATGCCAATCGATTTTAAGCCACAACTCCAGGGCATCCTGCGGGGAATGTAGCAAAGTGTGGCGTACGGCGTGGATACCGTAGACGAGATCAGACATGCCTTTGCGGGATAACGTTCATTTTTGCCTCGCCGACAAAATCGGCTCGGTAAAGGCGCCCAATAGCCTTATTATTCAGCATAATGCGAGATCTATTTTCTTCTCCTCTAAGTTCACCCGCGTGACCTGAACCCTAACCGCTTGCGCCAAGCGATAGACCACACCGCTGCGTTCTCCGGTCAAGCGGCGGCGCAGCGGATCAAAATGATAATAATCGCCCTTGAGCGACGTTACGTGGACCAATCCTTCCACGTAGATGTTTTTTAGCTCCACAAACAATCCAAACGTCGTAACCGAGGATATGACCCCTTCGTAGCGATCCCCAATCTTGTCCAGCATATGTTCGCATTTCAACCAGGCGATTGCATCTCGTGTTGCTTCATCGGCACGGCGCTCAGCGGTCGAACAATGTTCGCCGAGCTGCTCCAAGTGCGGTCGGTCATAGGGGAATTCGCCCCGCGGGCGCCCCGCCAGCAAATGACGAATCGCGCGATGCACTAAAAGATCCGGGTAGCGGCGTATAGGCGAAGTGAAATGGGTGTAAGCGTCGAATGCGAGCCCAAAATGCCCCCGGTTCTTGGGGCTGTACATTGCCAGCTTCAGGCTGCGCAGCATTACCGTTTGGATCAGGTGCTCATCCTCACGCCCAGTAACAGAGACCAAAGTCTCAGCGTAGTCCTTGGCAACAGGGGCCTTCCCTCCTCTCAAGCGGACCCCTAACTCGGCCAAGAATGCCCGTACAGACTCAATATCTTCCGGCCCGGGCGGTTCGTGCACGCGGTATAGAAAGGGAATACGCTGGCGTAATAGGAAAGAAGCGGCCGCCACGTTAGCCGCGATCATGCATTCTTCAATGATGCGATGCGCGTCGTTGCGCTCGAGCGCATGGATCTGCGAAATTTTGCCTTTGTCGTCAAAGATGATCTGCGTTTCCACCGTATCGAAGTCTATGGCGCCGCGCTGGATGCGGCGCTTGTGCAGGGCGCGATACAAAGCATAAAGCTCATCCAAGTGCGGAACCAGTTTTCGGTAGCGCGCCCGCGCGGATCGATCTTTGTTGATCACCGCGGTCGCGACTTCGCTATAGCTTAATCTGGCCGCCGAACGCATCACCGCTTCGACGAAGCGATAGCCCTTGACCGCACCTTTCGGACCGATCTCGATCTCGCACGCAAGGCATAAGCGGTCTACCCCGGGATTTAAAGAACAAAGGCCATTCGACAACAGCTCCGGCAACATGGGGATAACACGATCGGGAAAATAAATCGAGGTGCCGCGGCGATGCGCCTCTTCATCCAAAGCAGTGCCCGGCCGTACGTAATGCGAGACGTCGGCGATAGCCACCCACAACCGCCAACCTTGGCCATGTCGCTGGCAGTAAACCGCATCATCGAAATCCCGCGCGTCCTCTCCATCGATAGTCACCAGCGGCAACGCCCTAAGATCCAACCGACCTCTTTTGTCACCCGGCTTTACCTCTCCCGTAACATTCTCGATTTCCTGCTCAAGCTCGGCGGGCCACTCCCAGGGAAGGTGGTGCGCGCGGATCGCGATCTCCACCTCCATCCCCGGAGCCATATGCTCTCCCAGCACCTCCACGATTCGGCCCTGGGGCTGACGCCTTTCGTCGGGCTGCTTTAGGATCGCCGCGGTTACGATCTGGCCGTCGCGGGCATCGCCCCTCTGTCCTCGCGGGATAAGGATGTCTTGATGGATCCGTTTGTTATCCGGAACTACAAAGCCCACGCCGCCTTCTTTGACGTAGCGACCGACCACTTGCTGGTTGGCTCGCTCCAACACTTCTACCAATGCGCCTTCCCGACGCCCATTACGGTCGACACTTAGGATCCGTACCAGAACGCGGTCACCATGCAAGGCGAGGCGCATTTGCCGCGCAGATAAAAAAATATCCGGGCCTCCCTCCTCGCACAGCAAAAATCCAAAACCGTCTGGATGACCCACCACGCGGCCGCGCACAAGGTCCATCTTATCCACCACTCCGTAGGCGCCACGGCGATCGCGCATAAGTTGCCCGTCCCGCTGCATCGCGAGCAAACGGCGGCGAAGGGCCTCGAGTCTCTTGCCGTCGTGCATCGCGAGATCCGAGGCGATTTGTTCTAAAACGCGGGGACCGGGGCAGTCACCCAAGTAACTTAGGATCAGCTCCCGACTCGCGATCGGATCGGCATACTTTTGCGCCTCACGCAGCGCGTGCGGGACACGGTAGGGGCTACGGGTTTTCTTTTTGTTCATTGACAGCAATGGGTGGGTTCGGTAGGCTCCGCGTTCTCCCAGCCGAGGTGGCGGAATCGGTAGACGCGCTAGCTTCAGGTGCTAGTGGGGGCAACCCCGTGGAGGTTCAAGTCCTCTCCTCGGCACCAGGTTTCGTTGGTCACAACTTATTGCTCAAGATAAAATAGCTTGATAAGGATTTCAATTAAAGGTCTTTGGTTAAAGTCCCGCGCAATTGCTGTTTTACCTCGGTCCTGAAATAAACCCTAAGCGCCGCCCGCTTCACCCGTTAACCCTATGAAGGTACGCACCCGCTTTGCCCCCAGCCCAACAGGCGACCTGCACTTAGGGGGAGTTCGCACCGCGCTTTATTCCTGGCTGCAGGCGCGAAAACACGGTGGGGGTTTTATCCTCCGGATCGAAGATACAGACCAAGAGCGCTCCACTGAAGCTTCAATAAAGGCCATATTAGAAGCCATGTCCTGGCTGCGCCTGGACTACGACCAGGGGCCCATTTTCCAAACTCAACGCTTCGACCGTTACCGAGAAGTAATTGCACGATTGCTCGCCGAAGGCAACGCCTATTACTGCACGTGCTCCAAAGAGCGGTTGGAAAAGCTCCGGGAAAAGCAGTTGGCACACAAGGAGAAGCCCCGTTATGACGGACAGTGCCGCAACCGCAGGGGAAACCGCGCGCGCCCAAGCGTCTCCTCCGTGATCCGCTTTGCGAGCCCATTACACGGCGAGGTAGTGGTGGACGACCTAGTACACGGCCCAACCCTTTTCCGTAACCAAGAGTTAGACGATCTGATCATTGCCCGTTCCGATGGCGTGCCCACCTATAATCTAACCGTGGTTGTGGACGATATGGATATGGCGATCAGCCACGTGATACGGGGCGACGACCATCTCAACAACACGCCGCGTCAAATAAACATCCTGAGGGCTTTAGGCGCTGATCCGCCCCGCTACGTGCATCTCCCCGCTATCCGTGGCCCTGACGGCAAGCGTCTCTCCAAACGGCAAGGGGCGGTCAACGTGCTGGAATACCGCAAGCAGGGCTATCTGCCCGAGGCCATGCTCAACTATCTCGTGCGTCTGGGATGGTCCCATGGGGATCAAGAAATCTTCTCCCTCCAAGAGATGGTAGCTCTATTCGACGTCTGCGATGTCAATAAAGCAGCAGCGAGGCTAAATCCACAAAAACTGCTGTGGCTAAACCAACATTATCTTAAATCCCTAGCACCAGAGCGGATCCAGAACGACTTGCATCCCTTTTTAGAGGAGAAAGGGATAACCCTAACCCCTTCTCCACCGTTAGAAGAGATCATCGAGTTGCAGCGGGGGCGCTCTAAGACTCTGCAAGAGCTGGCGGAGAACTGCCGCTTCTTTTACCAAGACTTAGCCCATTATGACGAGCAAGCCGCCCGCAAGTTCTTGCGCCAGGAGGCAATCGAACCCTTGCGCACACTGCATGAGCGGCTCTCGCTATTACCTGAATGGTCGGCTAGGAGCATCCATGACTCGATCACAGAGGTAGCGGAAAACTTTGGGATCACCCTGGGAGCCATTGCCCAACCGCTGCGTGTGGCCCTGAGCGGCGTAACGGTATCACCGCCGATCGATAGTACCGTAGAGCTGATCGGACGAGAGCGCAGCCTGGAGCGTTTAGACCGTGCTTTGCGCTATATTCAACAACAGCGGGCGCCTTGACACCTTTTCGGCGCTGGCGTAGATTCTCGCCCCTAGCAGCCTGTCGGACTTAGGGAACCGTAGCGAGGCGAGTGGGAAATCGAGGACAGATTTTCGATCATTTGAGGCGAATAGTGGTCACTATTTAACGAAAATGATCGAAACTATGGACCGATTTCCCACCGCCGCAGTAGGTTCTTCCTAAGTCCGACAGGCTGCTAGTTTGAAGCTTTAATTAAACATTGAGTTAAGCAACGGTTGACGGGGCCATAGCTCAGCTGGGAGAGCGCTACAATGGCATTGTAGAGGTCGGCGGTTCGATCCCGCCTGGCTCCACCAACTTGAGGCTGGTTGGCCAGCCTTTTATTTATCAACATACTCCCGCTCCGTCCCCATCGTCTAGAGGCCTAGGACACCGCCCTTTCACGGCGATAACAGGGGTTCGAATCCCCTTGGGGACGCCAATAAGCAAATGAACTAAAATAGATTTATTCGCGTGGGTCGGCTGACTTCCAGTGCCGTGTCTATAATTTGTCAATAATGTGGCATAGGGTAGGGGCAGTCGATTCACGCTTCGTGGTGTTTCATCCTCCGAGACACGGTGCTTTATGCTGGGCTTCAGCCTCTAGCGCTGCAACACGGCGGGATAACTCATCGATCTCCATAACTTTAGCTAGCGCCCTAGGTAGCAAAGAAAAAATAGCTACCCACCTGTCGTTGCTTTTCTCCGTCCGCGAACCGTAGAATCCCCATAGGCACGCTGGTGTTCTGGTGATGGCGCCTTCACTGCGACACGCCGCGCCGTCGACCTCGACGTGCGCTTCCAGAGCAAAGACGGGCCCGTTTGACTGCCGCCTGATCGCCAATCCCAACCCGCGCGAGGACAGCGCGCGATACTTAGTCAGCAACCTCAATCGAACCGACTTCAGCACCTGCGCGCGTTGCTGTACCGACACCAGCGCCTCGATTGCCGAGAAGCGCTTTCGGAACCCTGGCCGGGTTCTCGGGGCGGCCTGGTCCATACTGACCAGTGCAAGCTCAGCCCGCACCCAAGATAAGACGCAGCGCCACGCCTGCAACTGCCGGTTCAGGGAAGACTTCTGCCCGTCACTGTTGTCGTTCTTGTCGCGATGCTACGCAGGCGGACTGAAGCGGAGTCGAGGGCCTGTGCACGGGGTGACTTCTTCTCTTGCTTGAGGTCCAGCAGCTTTGTAGACATCAAGAACGTCTTTAGTGTGTCAAAGCCAAGAAGCCGATAGTTTATTGGCGTATACGTGCTTAGGTACTTTCCGACGGCAGCGATGTTGGCCCAACCGTCTTCGCGCGCTGTGCTCTTCACCGCCTTGATCACGTAGTCGCTTTGGTCTTCGGACGGAGTTGCGTTCTGCCCAAGGAAGGCGGCGGAGGGTGATGCTGGCACCGGAGCAGCCTTTCCTGAAACGGCTGCTTTCGAAGGCACCTTCTCGGACTTCTGCGTTGCACCGAGTAAGTTGTCGACATTGAAGCTCAGTTGGCGGGCGAACTTTTGACGAAAATCAGGGATGCCTGAGTACGACTCAGTAAGTCCCTTCAAGCGCATCTTGTCGCGGAACGCTCTCAGTACTTTGAATTGATCGATATCGATTTTTTCTGGGTCAACTGCAGTTTGCGAGAAGTACAACATTACGGGGTTGTTCTGGAGAACGAATTGTTCAATCTCCTCGGCTGTTCCGCTGACGGACACTCCCGTCTGAGTGCCAATCCGTGTCCAGAAGATCCCGACCAGGAGATCACACTCTTTGACTATCTGCTCATTGATGATCGCTTGCGGTCGGTCACCCATGGCGGGATATGTGTGCGTCTCCCATTTCACTGGTATGAGTATTGACTTAGCGCGAAACGCAGAGACGGCGTTCCATTCATTGATGACTTCAGGAATGAGCAACCGCTCATCGCCGACGTCCGCTGGCGACGCAATCAGTACTCGATATGCTTTTGCATCAAACGGCATCGAGGTATCTCCCGGTTGTTGGTGAGAGGGCGAGATGGCGCGTGATTGACAGCTAACGGGTCCAGTCGTATCTTCCCTCTCGAAGAACTCCCGAAGAATCTGCGCTCTGCCTGCACCGCGGCCTTGCGCCAGGAGCAGCCATAAGCCACTGCTGCCTTTAGGTCACGGATTGCGGTCAGCTATTACTGCCCTTCGGCTTGAACTGGAGCGACTTTTCGTTGAATAATCGGTGAAGTTCACGGCCAAACGGAATGGATCAGCTCACGGAGCTTCTAGCAAAGTACGCCGCGGCGCAGCCAAGAGCCGCACGCGGCGGTTTGGCCGCACTCGGCGGATTTGACTACCAAATTCGGCTTTATCTGGCTGATTTTGTATCGACCCTAGCTTCCCGCAATGGGCTCGAGGATGCCTCGGACAAATTCATAAATGCCTTTGAGGCATTGGCTGACTATACGCGGTCCGAGCCCAGCCATGTCGTATGCGTTCAGGCGAAAACTCGACTGAATAGTTCAACGGCGAGTAAGGCCGCTGTGGAATTCTGTCGGATTGATGAGTTCCTAGAGAGTTCGGCAAATGCGGCGCTGCGTGCGGGCATGAAGTACGAACTCGTTGCCCGCGAGACAGAGCGCGTCCCACCGTGGGACAGCGTGACATTGCCGAAAGATATCATTGCACGGCACAGTGGGTTCAAAGATCGCTGGCAACGCCTCGTCGCAGAACAAAAGGTGCTGGAGCCAAGGATCGAATCTGATCCTTGGTGGCGCTTGATCTCGTCGATCTTTCCGATTGTGCGTGACCCATTCGGATTTGCTCGCCGCTCTCTGGACCGCTGCCTAGGCTTTGGGCATGACGCCGGCGCCGCCGTGGCCGTGCGAAACGCAATCGCCGAGGATTTTAAGGCATCACTGCTGCAATCAAACGATTTTGCAGAACTCGTCTCGCAAGACCATGTAGCAGCGAAACCTGATGCCTCGCGAAATATCATGCTTGCGTCTACACCGACGCTCGATCATTTGTGCCGTGGCTACTTCATGTCGAGGCCGCGCCATGTCACCGATGTCGCAGCGTTTATCGATTCAATTGTCGATTCCCGTTCGCAAACTAATGACAGTAACTATATAGACGTCTTGTGGATTCAGGGAAGATCCGGGGTAGGCAAGAGCGTCCTGCTACAATTCCGGTAATTTATGAACTGAGTTACCTAACCACACAATCGTGGCATTGCGTTCCAGACGGAGGTACTGCAAGAGTTGGAGTTCTGGAAGGAGGTATTCTCTCATTTGCTGTTATGGGCGAAAAGATCAGATGGGGAACAGTCCGCAAGAGTACTAAGCGTAACAATTGCGGCTGCCCAAAGATGGGTAGCTACACCTGGGCGCAGCGATCGCGCCGAATGGACTCAGGTCTACTGCAGACTATTCAACTTTGACTTAGCCAATGATGCGTCATATCTTGAACTTGGCATCGATGCTCTGTACGAAAAGCCAATCCCGTTCCCTGCGAATTTCGCTGGCTTTCTGTTGCAGAAGGCGAACTCGGAGCGGGCAGTCCTCCGAATTTCGAAGTGGCTAGGCGATTGGTTTGAAACTAAGGCAGCAGAGACACGAGGTATTTCTATTTGGCTTAAGCTTGATCGCTTGGTTAAGGAGAAACTTGCAAGCGAGTACAGCGACGGCTGGCGTTTGCTTCAAGAGATAGTTGATAGACACCGCCCCCTCGGCCTGGACGCTTGGGGACGACTGGCGGAAAAGCATCGAGCAAACGAAACGGTGCGAGGCCGTGTGCTTAAGACCAACAAGATAGGGGGTGGATTTGGCAGAAAAAATCGACTCGGTTTTGTGGTTGATATTGGCGTCAATGCGTTTTTACCGCTTGCAGAAGCCGATATTCCGCGTGAGACACGACAAGATTTCGTCGGCCAGGAAATTGATGTGGAAATCGTCAGAATGGACGAAGCGACGGGACAAGTGGATGTGTCCCAGCGAGCAAGTCGACAGCGCAGTGTGGCATCGTTGACTTTAGGTACAGAAGTACACGGCGTCGTGAAGGCAGTGTATGATTATGGTGCCTTTGTCGACATCGGATTTATGGATGCATTACTGCACGTTTCCGAGATCGATGAAGCACAGGCGAAACGTGCAACTGAAGTCCTAAGCGCGGGCCAAGCCGTCAAAGCGAAAGTTCTTAAGGTCGACGCAACAAAGTCGCGGGTGTGGCTTACGCTTAAGGATAAGCCACTCGACGACGTAACTGCTTGGGAATGGAAGGATCGTTGGCAGGCGGCATGGAATGCTGCCACAAACGATACGAATCGCCGAAGCGATATGGCGGACCAAGCGGAAGAGTGGCTTAGTAAATTTGATCTGAAGCAGCGGGGTTGGACATCTGTTTGGAAAGAATTATGGAAGGTTACCGATGGTAATTTTGCTGCGCGCGTCAACCTTGCGGCTATTGCGGACAAATGGCTGGAGAGTGTTAGCCCTGATCACCCTCGCTGGGCCTCTATTTGGTTAATCCTTTGGAATGCAAAAGATAGTGGCTCTCCGGACAGATTCAGGTCCCTAGTGACGCGTGGGCGTAAATGGTTGGCGGGCCAAGGGCCCCGCGTCGACTGGGATTTGGTGTGGTCCATGTTGTGGAACTTACCTCACCTACGAGATGAGACTATGGGGAACGTTGCTCGGCTGCATATGCAGCTCAATCCTCCTCCGGACGCTCGTTGGATCGAGGATCAACTCCTCATGTCAATGCACGAAATCCCTAAGTAGGTCCTTTTTAAACACACGCTGGTCGCGGATCGGATGAACGGAAACTCGTCAGTGCCAATCCTGGATCTTGATACTGAAGCGCCGCGCCATTGCAGCCAGCGATTCACCGACGAAAGCTTCATGCTCGGCGGTCAGTCGTTCAAAGGTTCGCCAGTGCATCCCCTTCGGTTTCCAGCCGTTGCCGTTAAGGATGCCGGGTTTCCAGCCGAGCCGGTCACGTATCTTGTCGGCTCGTCGTGTGGCCCGATCACCGGCGGTTTCCCGCTGGCTTGGGTAGGCCAACTGGTAGCAGTGCCGACAGGCGAATACTCCCCCGCCGTAGAGGATTGCCACGCGCCGCCCGCAACCTATAGCGGGGCAGCGAAACCAGGGTCGCTGTCCGCCAAAGTTACAGGGCGTCCAGTCTAGCCACAGGGGATAGTTTTCGTCCTCCCAATCTCTGTCGCCGCTTCTGTGACGATAGGTCAGGATCACCCGGTCAGCTCCCGTTCGCACCTGAATGGATGCCACCACGTAACCGTCGCAACTCCATTGCCAGCCGAAGGCGCGCCCCGGTGTCAACAGTCCGTCGCGTTGCCAGCGCCGCACATCGAGCGCCCAGTAATCGTTCGTAGTGCCCGTGCCCCCCCAGCGCGGCCCGCTACCGTATCCGCCCACGTCCGGCCCCTCTAGATTTTACGAAATCATCAGCGAAACTCGCACGTCCAAAACCCGCCTATTCGCCCGAATCCAGCGCCACTGCATCCGCTCCCGCCGGCAGTAGTCGATCAGCCAGCTATCCAACCGTGCCGCGTTCACCAGTTCCGCCGGTAGGGCAAGTTCGCCGAAGAAACGCCGCGACTCGTTCAGATGCCATGCCGCTATCCGGCTTGCCGACTCGAAAGCATCCGCCCCGATTGCGCCGCCTGCGCCTTCAAAGACTTGAAACAGCGCCGCCAGTCGTACCGCGTTGTCGGCAGTCTTGCTCGCCACGTCCCGCACGTCGTAGAGTTCGCCGCCGTTACGTAGCTCGCCCTCGATAGCGTCGTGGAAGGCCACCCATGCCGCCTTGGCTTCCACCGTCAATGGCAGTATGGGCGGACTCAGCGCGCCCTCATCATCAATGGGTACGGGTTGATCCAGAATGGCGGTGATCCGCCGGTTGAACGCGGCCAGTGCGGGCCAGTTCAGCGGGGCTTCGGTGAAAGGTCGAAAGCCTTGCGTCGATTCCGGCCAAGCAACGAGAAACCTAGCAAGAAAGCCGGTGCCACGCGCCAGCGCCCCGGATCTGGTAAGGAATTCCCGCAAGGTCGCTTCCTGCACTTGCAAGGCCATGGTAAGCCGCGCGCCACGCACGGTGAAGGATTCGGAACTCTTGCGATCGATGGTTAGGGTCGCGCCGTCCCACAGCACATTAAGCAGCGCCAGATTCCGCATGACAGAATCCTTGCCCATTCCATGCGCCCCGAAGACAATCCCAGCCTCGGCAGATACCACGCCGCCCGATGGCCATTGCATAGCCAAGCATCGCGCCAGTTCTTCGGGTGTCGCATCCGTATAAAGCAGCCTCGGCACCCTCGGCGGCTCCGGCTTGTCGTGCTCCAGCTCACGCAAGGCCGCTTCCATACCGCCGGTTGGCTTGTTTTCTTTAGCAAGCTGGCGGATTTTATCCTTGATACCGGCGCGCCTTGCTTCCCACGCCTCGATGGCCGCCTTATGGTCTTTCAGCGCTGGTTTTGCCGCCTGGGCTTGTGCCTCCTCATAGTCGCGGATCGCCTTGGTAAAGAAGCCGTCGCAGGTCGTTTTGCGCTCGCCGGAATCGGCGATGGGCAGCAGGAACAAGCTCACCGGCCCGGTCAGCTTTTCCGCACGTTTTACATCAGCATGGGCTTGGGCAGCAATAGACAGCGAAGCCAGCGCCGATGATGCCACTAACGGCACGGGTGCCTTGATAAAACCCTGCACCTCTTCTACCGCCGAACGGATGGTGTCGGGCAGTGCGTCTAGCGGGTAAGGTTCCGGCTCTACCTTGGCAGACAATGGCTCGGGTTCCGGCCAGTCCAGGCCCTTGAAATCGGCCGCCGGTGATGCTCCGTTGCCCGGACCGTGCCCTCAGAAATGCACTTATACAAAAAGGACCTGGAGATGCTGGCGACCTCGGCCGCCTCGAAAGTAGTGAGACAGAGTTTCTCAAGCACAGGATGGCCTCGCATTAATTTTAATGCGAGGATTAAATCAGAAGGGGTTCCGAGCTTAGCGCTAAGCTCGGAAGTGTAACTTTGGTAGTGGGTCACAAACTGACCCAGTACCGTAACTTTACCTCCCTTGTTTCTTCGTATATTTCCTTGAGCCGCTTGAAGCCAACTTCTCTTTTGTTGGCCTTGTGTCTAATCGAGTACGTTACTTTTTTGTCCGTGTCGCTTACTTCAACGCCCGAAATGTCGATGGCGCGTTCTTTATCTGGGCACTCATAAAGGTCTCCCATGACTTCCTCATCGGAAAGCACCACTAGTAGATCCTCAAAGGACGAGGCATTGACTTGCTTCACGGCTCGCCACAGCGCAGATCGCACACCCCTTGCGGTTGGCGCCCCCCCTGCGCCCGTTACTGGCTATGGCTTCTGTGCGATACCCATCGGGGTCGGGCATTTGGCCGCGCATCTTCTTTCGAAGACGGTCGCCAAGCTCCTCTAGCGGACCACAGGTAGTGCTTTCAACCGCGGACAGCGGGATTACGTATTTCGGCATAGCACCCCCATCTGAATGCTCACCCATCCATAGAGATTCGCGCAAGCCGGTGATGGGTTCCGGCCTTTCGGGAGCGACCCTAGCCGCGAACGTATTAACTAACGATAGACCGCCCGCCGGTGCCCAATCCTTACGACCAGCACCTTTATGGCCTCATCCTGTATATCGCAGATCAGCCGGTAATCGCCCACCCGGTATTTCCAGAAGCGCCCGAACCGAGGCCCATGTAACGGCTCGCCGATTGAGCGCGGATCTTCAAGCACACGGCCCGAGAAGAAACGAGCAATGCGCTGTGCAATAAGCCTATCCAGGCTCGCCAACTCGTCTCGTGCGCGCGGGTCAAATTCAATCTTCCAGACCAAGCTGCTGCACCACTTTTTCAAGCGGGATGGCCGGTAAATTATCCCGCAGCCGGCCCTCGGCAAGGTGGAAGTCTTCTAAATCTTCGATGTAGGAAACCAGAGCCTCTCGAGCAAGTTGCTCGTCGGGTATTCCCGAAGCTAACGATACGCTTCTTAAACGGCCCTGTGTCTGTTCGTCTACTTCAATCGTAATTGCTACCATCGTTTCGCCCTCTGACCTCTTGTGTCAGTTTGACCGCCTCAACGGGGTTATGTTGGCGCTCTGGATGCTTTCTATCCCAAAGCTCGGCAAATGCGCCCGAATCGTGTCCACCACATAAGACGGCAACAAGTGCGCATAATGACGGCTGGTGATCCGCGTGTCGGCATGGCCTAGCACCTCGGCGATCACCTGCAGCGACACGCCTTTCATGGCAAGCATACTACCGTAGGTGTGGCGCAGCACATGGAATGACACGGCCGGGGTGATCTTAGCCACAGCGCAGGCTACCGTTAGCGGCCTTTGTTGGTGCGACCTTCCCCACGGCATACCATCGGCACGGGTAAATACGATCTCATCACCTAGCCTCCCCAGCATGGTGTGGGCGAAGAAACCCCGCCCCTCATCCGTTAATGGTACATGGCGAGGTTTTCCACTCTTGCTCTCGCGCACGAGCACAGTCCCGGAGTCTGAGTTGTAGTCGCTCACTGTCATAGAGATCAGCTCGCCGTAGCGGCACCCGGTAAGGAGCGCCGTTTGCACCAACTGGCGGAAGTCTGACGCGCACGCGTTGATCAGCCGCTTGCATTCCTCTGTACTCAGGTAACGCACCCTCGGCGCATCGACGTTGCGGAAGGGTTTGACACGTCGCCACGCTTCATCCCTTGCCACGTATCCGTCACGCCAAGCATGGTTAAGCGCTGCTTTTAGCACGGTGAGAATGCGGTTTGCCGTGGCTCTTTTGGCTCTTTGATCCCCTTCGCGTGAAGCGAGCTCCATATGCCAATGGCGCAGCTCTGCGGTAGTGAGGCTGGCCGCTTCTCGCGGTCCAAACTTGGGAAGGATGTGAGTTTCACATGTGTAGCGCGTGGCTGCTAGCGCCTTGCGATTGTGCGCATACCACGTCAAATAGTCTTGAATGGCGTCGCGGACGAGGTAGGGCTTCCTCCCGTCTCCCTCTGTGGCTTCTGCCTCAGCGAACGCCCGCGCCTTCTGTTGCGCCTGGAAGTAGTCCAGCACAGTGGCGCTGTTCGCCTCTTGATGATCATCGGCATTTCCCAGGCTCTGTAGCACGTGCTTGCCGTCCAGATACAACCTCGCATACCACGTGCCGCCTGTCTTACCTTTGCGGTACCCAAGCGCCAGCCCCTTGTCTATCGCGCGCCAATAGCGCTTAGTTCCGGCTTTAAGCCGGGTTCGCGCTTCTCGCGTTTCCAGTCTCGCGTCTCGTGTTGCTCTCGCCACTGTGTGCCCTTATATTCGCCTTTGGACGGCGGCAACCGCCTGTGTCAATAATGTGTCAATGATACAGGGGTAAACAACTACGGACAAGTACAGACACGAGTGTATTAAGTTCAGTGCGTTACGTATCGGTCATGGACGCGGAAAGACGAGTGAAGACGCCGTTTTTACCCTTTCACGGCGATAACAGGGGTTCGAATCCCCTTGGGGACGCCAATAAAACGATTCGACAGAGTACCACGCTAGGGACGCCAGCACTAACGGGTCCGGAATGCTAAGATACCCCCGCGGTCGGCGCTGGCGTCAGTTGCCATGGCTAGTGGCCACGGCGGCCCTGTCTCTCCTACTGTTAGGCCAAGGCGGTCGTGGCTCCAATCTAAAACGCCCCGAGACTTTGGAAAACTGCGCTGTGGTCAAAGTCCACGATGGTGATACCCTGCATGTCCTTTGTCGGCAACATGCGGATCAACCCCGCAAGCTCAAGATAAGGCTGCACTGCATCGATGCCCCCGAGCTTGCGCAAACCCCTTGGGGGCGAGAAGCCCGCGATCACCTGCGCACACTTATTGGCAAGGGGCCTATCACGATCCGGATCGTCGACAAGGATGAGTACCGCCGTTCTGTGGCCGAGATAAGGAAGGATGGGAAGAACGCCAATCTGGAAATGGTGAAGACAGGAAACGCAGCTGTTTACTGGCGTCACTGCAATTCCCTGATCTACGGGCTTGCGGAATGGAAAGCACGATCAGGCAACGTAGGAATATGGCGCCATACCGGATCACACCAGAGCCCGTGGGAATACCGCCATTAACCCGCACCATCGCGCCCTTTGCTTATACTTCGCCTAACATGTGACGTGGACTTGATATTGGTCTATCTGATCCTTGCGGGATTTCCGCACAGGGCCACACAGATCTGGTGTCAGGTGCTGGGTAGCGTGGACTTCAAATCTGGGTAATCTTTCTTCGAATTACAGAGGGATCAGGCGGGCTGCTTACTGCGCCTGTCCTTTGGCCTCGGACTGATAAGATCTACGCCACGTTGTTCGCTTTAGCCGCAACCCTCGGTAACCATGGACCAAATAGTCATACTTAACCGCCACCAAATAGTCCTTGACGAGCCGAAAGGTAATGACATCCGGCTTATTATAGAGGCGTCCGCTGTCTAAGCCCGTTAGGGTAACGGTTGCCGTTCTGTCACTATTTTCTTTCCAAACGCCGGTCTCTTCGATGGGGTCGTTGTTAAAGTAATTATGGATGAATTTCACGCTCCCATCCGGTTTCAGATGGAGCGTTACTCGCGATCCCGTCCCGCTTCCATCCACCGGCATAACCAAGTAGCTGCCCGCGAGCGGGGTGGCCCGTAAAGATACGGGTGAGTGGGCTTGCTTTACCTGCCCTGCACAAGGTGTTAACCCTAAAATTAAGCCAAAAATAAGGGGCCGAAAAGTATGGTTCATAGGGTGGAACGTCTTGCATTAGCAACAACACGGCCGCTTCGAACGAACGCAATGACTGGGTATCACCCATTCGCTTCGTTCCCACGGCTTGCATTTGGTGCAGCGTGGTTTTCGGGATCTTCACCGGTAACTTGGTAGATCACACACTCGCACAGGTCAAGTGCGTATTCGCCTACGCGCTCCAACGATCGGGTCGAAAGCACTACATTGACAACTTGCCCCACGTTACGTGCGTCTTCCATCAAGAATGTGCTGAGCCGTCGCAAACAACACTGAAACTCATGCGATAATTCTTGGCGCAATGAAAGTGTGTCTTTCGCCTGCTCTAGATCACTGGCATCAAACACCTCCAACCCCGTCCTCAAGTGCGAGGCCGCGGTGCGCCCCATGGAGCAAACATCGCGCATCATAGTGTTCGGCGGTGGCGACATGCCGTGATCGAAAAACGCTAACGCCATTTGCGCCACGTTCACGCACTCACGTTCAACATGTCCCAGATCGGCTACCGCCTTGGCCATGCCGATGACAGAGCGCAGATCTTTGGCGACAGGTGCGCGGCGAGCGATAACACGAACGATCTCATTGTCCAAGCGCTTCTCAAGCTGTTTGACCGACTCGTCTCGTTCCAGAACCCTGAGCGCCGCTGAGACTTCCCGTTCGGACAAGGCTTCCAATGTCTTGATCAGCTGATCGAGGGCTAACCCGCCTAGCTCTATCACCGATGTGTGCAGGTGGTTCAGCTCGCCGTCGTAACGCCGTGCAATGTGGCCTTCGAGTTGGTTCATTAGGCTACCCTTCCCCCCCAGCCTGCGGGCATATAATCTCTTTGCAGGCGCTCCCTACAGCGGGTTCCCGCCGCCGACGATGCACGGTCAACCGACCCGACCGGTGATGTAATCTTCGGTAAGCTTATGTCTGGGATTGGTAAAGACGTGTTCCGTGGAGCCCACCTCTATCAGATCTCCCAAATGAAAATAAGCCGTTCGCTGGGATACCCGCGCCGCCTGTTGCATGGAGTGGGTGACGATGGCGATGGTAAAGTTCTGCCGCAGCTCATCGATGAGGTCCTCTATCTTGGCGGTGGCAATGGGGTCCAGGGCAGAACAGGGTTCATCCATTAAGATCACTTCCGGGCTGACGGCTATAGTGCGCGCAATACACAGGCGTTGCTGTTGGCCGCCCGACAGTCCCGTGCCCGGCTGATGCAGGCGGTCTTTGACCTCATCCCATAGCCCTGCTTTGGTTAAGCTGGTCTGCACGATGTGCTCCAACTCCCCCTTGTGCTGGGCCAGACCGTGGATGCGCGGCCCGTAAGCCACATTGTCGAAGATGGACTTGGGAAACGGATTGGGCTTTTGAAACACCATGCCCACCCGTGCGCGCAGCGGCACCACATCGGTCTTCTTAGCGTAGATATCCTGGCCATCCAGGTGGATCTCTCCGCTCACACGGCAATTGTCAATAGTATCGTTCATTCGATTTAAGCAGCGCAAAAACGTAGACTTCCCGCAACCGGAGGGTCCTATCATCGCGGTCACTTCGTGTTCGCCGATGTCCAAGGAGAGATTTCTTATCGCTTGCTTATCGCCGTAATATACGTTGACGTTTCGGCAACGCATGCGCGCATTATCCACGAAAGGCTGGCCCATTGTTTCCCGGACTGTATCTTTTTTGGCAACACTTACCCTCGGCTGCTCTCTTATCAGACCAGGGGCAACAAGCGGATCATGTTCTAAAGCTGTTTGCTGCACAGGTATATCTCCAGTTTCGTTTATCTTAGGTACCCTCACCAGCGCCGTTCAAAGCGCTTGCGCAAAATCACCGCGGCCGCATTCATTACCAGCAAAAATCCTAACAACACTAAGATGGCTGCGGAAGTGCGCTCGACAAAAGCGCGCTCAGCGCTGTCCGCCCACAGGTAGACCTGTACCGGAAGCACCGTCGCCGGATCTAAGGCGCCCGCCGGCACATCCACGATAAAAGCGACCATCCCGATCATGAGCAGCGGTGCCGTTTCCCCCAGAGCATGGGCCATCCCGATGATCGTGCCCGTGAGCATGCCCGGCATCGCCAGGGGCAACACATGGTGCGCGATGGTCTGCATCTTAGAGGCGCCCACCCCCAGCGCCGCCTCTCGAATGGAGGGAGGAACCGCCTTCAGGGCCGCGCGGCCGGAAATGATGATGATGGGCAAGGTCATCAGCGTTAGCACCAGGCCGCCTACCAAGGGAACAGAACGGGGCAAACCCATAAAATTGATGAATACCGCAAGCCCCAACAGCCCGAAGACGATGGACGGCACCGCAGCCAGGTTATTGATATTCACTTCAATCAAGTCGGTCCAGCGATTCTTGGGTGCGATCTCCTCAAGGTAAACCGCAGTAGCCACCCCAATCGGGAAGGAAAGCA
>JBOIEE010000357.1:0-8093 GCA_050740975.1 Gammaproteobacteria bacterium
TCATGAACCGGGAGAGTTGTGCCGCCGGAGCAGCGCCCGGCGGCGCTGAGGAAACACCGCGGATCGCGGAGATCTGGCCCTCTCCCGAGGAAGCCGCGGAGTGGACGGTGAAGGTGCTGGGGGATGAAGTGGTGCGCACGGTCTCGACCGGCCCCGACGAGACCCAGCCGGGGGTGGGCTTGCTCAACCATCACGATGCCGAGACCAGCAAGGTGGCAGAATTGCTCCAAGCGCTCGTGAGTGGAAGCACACCGCCGACGTTGGAGAACTTGGAAGAGGTCACAGCACCGGGCACCGTCATCACCCGGCAAGTCATCGAGACCATTCAGGCACGGCCGGCCGCGGAGCAGGCGCTTTTTATCGGCAAGATCGCCGGCCAAGTCGCCTTGGAGCGCACCGTCGAGCAAGCGTTGCTCGCCCGCCGGATGTTGCTGACCGGCCTACGCGATCCGCATGTCTCGGCGACGCCCGCACCCCGGCAGCTGCGCCCCTTCCTCGATGAGCTGGAGCGGGAGATCGATAACCTGAGGTTCGAGACCCGGGTGAGGAAAGAGATCGCCTCGCGCACCGCGGAGTTGCTGCTCCGAGATGAAGGCACGAGGCGCGCGGACTCTCGGGGGCTGGTGCCGCCGCGCGATCCGCAGCGCCTCGATGAAGGGAGCGTCCAGCCATGAGCCGCACGCACACAAAACGCATGCTGCTCGGCTTTGCAATGCTCGTGGGTTTCTTGCTGATCGCTTCCGCAACGAGCTTGGGGCTACTCCTCTGGAGTCAGTCGGAGCCGCTCGAGATCAGCCGCAAGCTCGCGGCCCTGGGACCCTGGTTTTTCCTCTGGCGGCTTGTGTCCTTTGGATCGCTCATCGCTTTCTGGCCGGCGGTGTGTGGGGGTCTTGCGCGCTGGCGCAACCTAACCGATATCCAGCACCAACGCCTGCGCTCCGCCCGCTGGCAGGTGGCCGCCTGGCTCATCGCGCTTGAGCTTTTGCTCGGCCAGAACGTCGTGGGCCGGTTCATTCATCTCCTTGGGGCATAGTCCCCTGAGCAGTCGAAGATGAGCGCGAGGCGGCAAGGGATGAGCGACGAGACAGTACATCGTAGTACGGCGAGGGGTGAGCGACGCCGCCAACAAAGCGGGCGCTTCGAATGCGACGGGGGGAGCCGTGACCGTTGAGTCCTTTTTCGAGATCTATCTCGCCATCTTCGGCTGGCAGCAATACAACCAGATCTGGGACATCTTGACCGGCACCGGGCTCGCCTACTTGCCGTTCTTGATCATCCTGCTGCTGAACATCATCGGACCGATGACGAGCCAGGAGACCCGCGATGCGGCGACCACCTCGGTCAAGCGCATGGAGGTCGATCTCTTCATCGCCTTTACCGTGGTGGTGCTCGCGGCCGCTCCGGCGATTGACTTGAATGCGTCCGTGCTCACCTATAAAAAGCCCTGCGACACCATCTCGGGTCCCGCCGGAACCTTTTCTCCCGGCAGCACCGGCACCACCTTCGATGCCGTGTTCTCGGAGGTGATTGCCACCCCTACCCAGGTGCCCGTGTGGTGGTGGGGGATCATGGCCATCTCCTCGGGCATTAACCGCGAGGCCATCGCCCATATCGGCTGCCCTCCCGATCTCTCCGGCTTTCAGATGGAGATCGCCCGCACCCGCATCCAAGATCCGCAGCTACTCAATGAAGTCAACAAGTTCGTGCGCTATTGCTATCGTCCGGCACGGGCGAAGCTCGAGCGTGAGCAACCCGATGTGGGAGCGATCCTTGGGGAGCACGGTCCCGATGATCTGGAGTGGATTGGATCGCATGTGCTCTTGGAGACCCCAGGCTATTACGACAACCCCCATTTCCGCCCTCGCGAGGGGATCCGTGGGTGGCCCTTGGACCGTGCCCGCGATACCGAGTACCCGGACCCACTGCCCCCTGATCTCGATCCCGCGCACATCGGCCGGCCGCTCTGCGACGACTGGTGGACGGATGGCGCGCGGGGCTTGCGGGGCAAGCTCCTCGGCGTCATCGAGCCCGAGGTGCTCGGGGCAGGGATCGATCTCAGCTCGGAGTTTGTGATCTTCGGGGGCAGCCTGACCCAAGAGAAAGTCGAGGATGCACTGCTCAAGAGCGTAGTGGGAACAAGCTTAGCCACCGCGCCTTCGGGCTCCGCCTTCATCCCTTCGCTCAATGACGAGGACGCGTTGAGCCTTTCGCGCCTTGGCGGAGGTCTCGGCCTGGAACTGGAAGGCCTGTCCTTCGCGCCGATGATGTATGTGGTGCGAGCGGCCTTGCCCATCTTCCAGGCGCTGATCCTCTCCGGATTGTATGCACTGCTGCCGTTTGCGCTGCTGGCTGCGCGCTACAACCTCCAGGGGCTCCTCCTCATCTCGGTGGCGCTCTTTACCGTGAAGTTCTGGAGCTACCTCTGGCACCTCGCGAAGTGGCTCGAGGAAAACTTGATCAAAGCGCTCTATCCCGATGGGCTCTCGTGGTTCAAAGCGCACACGCAGTTCTTCTTCAGCTCCAACTACCTCGTCGGCGGAGACTTTGCGCTCAAGCACGAGATCCTGAATTTCGCGACAGGGCTCATGTACATCGTATTGCCGCTGATCTTCACGTTTCTAATGGGAGCGGTGGGTTTGGGCGCAGCGGTAGCGTTGGGCGCAGCGTTTACAGCGCTACGGCAACCGATTGAGGCTGGGGGACGAGCTGCTGCCGATACGGCCAAAAGCCTCGCGACGAGAAGGCTTTTTCGCTAGTGCACTCTATCGTTATCCACCCAATCTTCAAGATACCAGCCGGCTGGGTCGCTACCGTCGTCGGGTGTGCCAGTACGATAGTTGTATCCAGCACGCGGGCCAGGAATCGTGGCTCCCCGGTCAGTTTGGGAATCTCTGGCAGAATCCATCGAGAAACGAGAACCCATCTCTGGCTTACCAGTATTCACTCGTTCGGGCTTAAAGAGCTGCAATATCGCTCTAAGCGAATTCCAGCAAAGGATGCCGACGGCCCGGCCAAACCGGCGCAAGCCGACCCGGCGTACCGCCCGGACAGTCCAGAAGACTGCATACCCGAGGGTAACTACCACGGCAGCGCTCACAAGAAAAATTAGCGTATGCATGAGAATCGCCTCCTCACATGATCCCTATACCTCAGTCCCGCGCATATGGCCATACACTCTGCACGTCGCCCTTTACCCTCATTCTGACCATCCCGTTGCCCACAGGTTGCGCGGCCACGATGACCTCCTTGCAGCACAAGGACTTACGTCTGCAAACACGCTTGAACGATAGCAGGGCGATCTCAATCCCGCGCACCTCGAACGGCTCAAAGACCCCCGAGGACCGCAAAACCCCTATGGACTGGGCACTGGAGCCGTGGCGGTGCCGCCATGCACCGGCTTCGCGCACATTAGTTACCCACAGTTGCTGTGGAAAACGTGGGGATCAACCGGCTTTTTAGCGTCGCAGATCCTTACGTGTGTAAGCGGTTTGTTAGATCGGCGAGAAGTTATCCACGCAACATGAACGACGCAGACCTCCTCCTCCAGTATGGCCGCGACCTCTCCAGATGGCTCGCTCTGCCCACCTGGCTACGTGAGGCCTTAAAACGAAAGCGGGCAACTCAGCCCTCAGCCTCAACACCGGCTGCGGCAACGGTTGCGCCGCTTCCAAACGGACGGATCCGAGTGCAGTCGGCCGAGCAGCTGCTTGCGGTCCCCGAGCGGCTGAAGTGCGTGCAAGCCCTCGAGGACTTAACCCGCGTCACCCCTGCCCACTTCGAGGCACTCTACCGCCAAGCGCTCCGAAACTACGCCGCCTACGTGCAACAGCTTCCGGCCTCCGAGGCCCATCATCATACGGGGCTCGGGGGGCTCTTGGACCATGGTTTGGAGGCCGCGGTCCTCGCCTTGAAGCTCAGGCGTGGGCATTTGCTTCCAGCGGGTGCTGCCACCGAAGTAATCGATGCCCAAGCCGATCTCTGGAGCTATGCCTGCTTCACGGCGGTGCTGCTGCACGACATCGGGAAACCCGCCATGGACCAGAAGGTCGAACTCTTCGACAAGCACGGCGATGAGCTGGGCCCCTGGGACCCTTGGGCCGGGCCGATGGAGGCGTACGCTTACGAAGCGCGTTTTGTCCGCAACCGCAGTTACCGGCTGCATCAACGCGCGGCCCCCTTGCTCGCCCGCTTCATCGTTCCAGTCGAGGGCTTGCGCTGGCTCACCGCCGAGCGCGAGGTGCTCACCGCGTGGCTCAGTGTGATTTCCGGAATGCCTCAGGAGGCGGGCCCGCTCGGGAGCATCGTGGAAGAAGCCGACCGGCTCTCCACGGCCGCCGATCTCACGGGCGGCGTCACGCGACAGGCGCCCACCGCTCGGGTTCGGCCGTTGCACGAGCGGCTTGTCACCGGGCTTCGGCACTTGATTGATAGCCAGCAACTTCCCCTAAACCGCCCCGGCGCCGCGGGATGGCTGGTGGGGGAAGAGCTCTGGCTCGTGGTAAAAACCGCGCTCGATGCGTTGCGCGCCCATCTGCTCCAGGAAGGCCAGAGCGGTGTGCCCTCCGACAACCGCCGGCTCATGGACGAGTTGCAGCAGCGGGGAGCTCTCGTTCCCAACGGTGAACGGGCTATCTGGTCGGCGCGGGTCACCTTGAGCGAGTGGCAACATGACTTGGCGCTCTTGCGGTTTCCTGTGTCACGCCTCTGGCCCGATCCTGCCACCCGACCGGAGGCCTGCCACGGCGCGATCACGCCCTTGGCTGAGGGCAACGTTGCGGCAGCACCCGGACCGTCCCCCGCGCCTTTCCAAAGGATTACAACCGATGCGCGGTCCGAACCCCTGGAGGCAGCGCAGGCCCGTGACACAACAGACACAACAGCGAGCCGCGGCGAGGTAGACGGACAGACAAGACCTACATCCACAGTGTCGCTTGCTGCAAAGGTTACCGAAGCCCCGGTGTTGGCGGGACCGGTGGACTTGGGCCAAGCCTTCCTCGCCTGGCTCAAAGCCGGGCTTGCGAGCGGAGAGCTACCCATCAACACCGCCAATGCCCGCGTCCACCGGGTGCGCGAGGGCGTGTTGCTTGTGAGCCCGGGCATCTTTCGGGATCACGGCAATGCCATTCAAGCTCCTTGGGCCAGCATCCAAAAGCGGTTCCAGAAACTCAAGCTTCATCGCAAGACCCCCGAGGGCTACAACATCTGGACCTACACTGTAACGGGGAAGAGGCGCTC
Source organism: Gammaproteobacteria bacterium (assembly GCA_050740975.1). GTDB lineage: Bacteria > Pseudomonadota > Gammaproteobacteria > JBOHHR01 > JBOHHR01 > JBOHHR01. The sequence continues at coordinate 5,236 of JBOIEE010000357.1, forward strand.
GAATGTGCTCAAAGGCCTCGTGATCGAAGAGCCAGATAAGACGTTCGGTGCACCGATAGTTCTGCCGCCGCCGAACCCGCATTTATCGCTACGCGCATGTTGAGGTTTCCTCGAACGCACATTCGGTGTTAAATCTGGGACCAGTTTTAGAATACGTCTTAGTTCTCGAGCGTCGGGCGAATAGTCATGAGCAAGCAACAGGGCCGCGGTGGCATGGGCAGCCACAAGCACGGCGTTTCCGGCGAATCGGGAATGCCGCCAGGACTCAAATAGCAACTGGCCCGAGAAGAAAATAAGCGCAAAGACAAGAAGAGTCGTCGTCAACGCATGTACGACTCCATCGCGGCTCTCATGAACGCGCTGATGCGAAACAGAAAAAGAGGCAAAGGGCCATAAGGGTTGGGATGAAGGGTATATAGGCAATGGCTCCGGAATGGTAAAGGCCCTACCCAAAAGGGCCGCCGCAACGCACTCAGTCGGCGCTGCGGCAAAGGGATGTGCGTTTAATCCTTAATGTCCCCCTCGGGGATGGTTGAAATCCCTCGCCTTCAGGCGAATTTGGTGTAAACGTGGGAGCGTGCGCAGGTACAGGGTAGGCGCGCACACGAAGAGCGACCTGAAGGTGCACGTGGTATGGGTGCCGAAATATAGGAAACCGGTGCTGACGGGAGAAGTGGCACTTCGTGTGCGCGACGTGATTAGGCAGATAGCGATGGAACATGAGCCGGAGATCATCTCCGGCAAGATCGCGCGCGACCACGTACGCGTATTTCTGTCTTATCGCCCGCACCAGGACCCGTGGCATCGAAGCCTTCGAGCTTTGTGCGCCCTTCGGGTTTCCATTCCGCCTCGCGTGCCTTACCGTCCTTGGTGAGCGCTTGGAACACCTCTCGCGCCCCCGGTAGAAGAAAGGCAGACACAACAGTTAAGCCAAATGCAAGATAACTACGATTTTGTGATCGCTTTGCTCGATACCAGAATGAGGTATGACGAGATGGCGAAGCTACCGTGGAGTGCCGTGGATATTGACACAGGCTCGATCCGTATTTACCGGAACAAAGTAGATCTCGCGGATACGTTTCACATGACGGACCAATTAATGGACGTGATGGCTAGACGGTTTCATAGCCGGCGATTAGGAACACGGTACGTATTTGAATCACCGAATGGAGGCCCTCGCGGTTATACAGCTCAAGGTATACGGAAGGCGATTGATCGATCGGGCTTGAATGACCCCGATGTTGTCCGGGAGAAAGGCGGCAAGGTCACTATCCATACGGCTTGCAGCCTTCTTCGGGCCCGCGAGTTCGTCCGTCAAGTCCTTGATGCGGGATTTGATATCCGCTTGCAGATGCTCTGACCCCTTGTGCTTGGGAATAGTGCGGAGCATCTCTTTGAGGCACGCGAGGCGCTCTTTCGGATCGCGGGCCTGCCTGAAGGCCTGCTCTGCCTTGCGGTATTCGGGCGTGACATTCGTGGGCATGGCAGCCGAGGGTATTGCGTTTATGTCGCAGGCACAACCCAAAGCCAGGCGCGTGCAGGGTGCAGAAACCCCGAGCGTTTGAAGAGTACTTTGAAGGTTCAGCCACCGGGGCCGCGGGCCCTCGAAAGCAAGGTCTTGCTGCTCAAGCCTGAAATCCGTCTCCTCTTCCCCGCACCTTCCGCCTTAAATGCGCAAGCCTCAAGATAAACACGACACTCAAGACGATCCAACCGAACGGATAGGGGATAAGCCCAGTCAAGAACGTCACTGCGGTGGCAAGGAGCAAAATGCCGGTTACGAGGAGGATCGGGTCCATCGCGCGAGGCGCCACGATTAACGGTCGGCACAATATAACAAGGCTCCCCGCGACGTCACGATTGTAAGCGCTGTCGTGAACAACCTTCATACGCTTTTTCCTAAGGCAGGTCGAACGCCATGCAGGCCGACTCGCCAGCCTGCGCTATCGCACGCGGCGCTGGACCTATCGCAGGTTCGGGGCGCAGGCCGGGGCCGTCGCCGCGGGACTCTCGGAGCACGATGTAGGGCCCGGGGACCGCGTGCTCTTGTATGCAGGGGACTCGCCTCATTGGGCGGCGGCCTATTTCGCGACATTGGCGCGCCGGGCCATCGTCGTACCGCTCAATCCCAATAGCACCCCCGAACAGCTGGAGCGCATCGCCGCCAGCGCAGATCCGAAGCTGGTCGTCTCAAGCAGGCGCTGCCCCTGGCCGGCGACCCCCATGGCGACCCTGGAGCTCGAGGTTGCTATCGAGGCCCTCAGGTACAGCCCTCCCTCACCGCCCCCTAATCTTTGACGGGTGGTGGCACAACCAAAAAACTCAACAGTAGGCCGACCACCCCGGCCATCCCAATGGCGCCGGCCCACAGGTGGATGGTCCACCATACGCCACCACCGGTCAGCCGGAGCGCCAGGAAGTACAAGCCATACAAGATCGTCGGCACGGCAAAGGCAAACAGGCGAAACGCCGCTGGCCGCCTGGCCGAAGGCCGGAGCCGCCACCGCCACACATCGGCGGCCATTCCCCCCAAGACCGCCACTGCAATCAGCGGAAACGCACCGGTATCCAGGGGATTGCTATGGTACCCCTTGTCGCGCATCAGGGTGAGCAGGGTGATGTTGAGCCCCAGGAGCAGGGTCAGGCTGCCCCACGGCAGGGGCCAGCGCCGCACGGCCAGTAGGACCACACCCATCAGCAGTGCCGTTTGCAGCAGGAGGCTGATAAGGCCCAGCGCCTGCGCATAGAACGTGACCCGCGCCAGACCGCGGCTGGTCATCGAACCGAAGAGGGCCGCACTGGGACGATGGGCTCCGCCGCCATGGTGGAGGCAAATGGATGTGCATACTGGGTGAAGA
>JBOIEE010000358.1:0-6309 GCA_050740975.1 Gammaproteobacteria bacterium
TTAGCGCCCACGGTGGTGGTCGCACTGCGACGATTCGAGGACGAATTAGGCAGCGGTGCCCTGGTCACTGTGGACCCGGCCCGTGCACGCGCGCGAGTTCTGCCCTTCGACGAGGGGCCGCGATGACGGCTTGGCCAAAGGTGCGGCTGGGGGAGGTGGTTTCCCCTGTGGCGCGGGGTGAAACGCCGTTGCCAGGCACAACTTATCGGCAGGTTGGCGTAAAGCTCTGGGGTGAAGGCGCGTACGAGCGTGAGTCCATTGACGGTGCACAGACGAAATACGCACAGCTCTTCCGAACGGAAGAGGGGGACATCATCGTAAACAAGATTTGGGCGCGCAATGGTAGTGTCGCTGTCATCTCAGCCCCACTCGCTGGTTGCTACGGGTCAGGCGAATTTCCGATGTTTGCGCCTATTCGCGAGCGACTGGATCCGCGCTGGATGCATTGGCTCACGAAAACACAAGGCTTTTGGTTTCAGTGCGATGATAAATCACGGGGCACAAGCGGCAAGAACCGCATCCGTCCCGAACGCTTCCTGGAAATCGAAATCCCCCTCTCACCGCTTCCCGAACAACGCCGCATCGTGGCGCGGATCGAGGAGCTGGCCGCCAAAATCCACGAGGCCCGCATCCTCCGCGACCAAGCCGCCGAAGAAGCCGAGGTCCTCATGGCCGTTGCCAGCGCCAAATTGTTCGAGCCAAAGCGCGGCTGGCAGACGAAACAAGTAGGGGACTTTTGTGAGCCACCGCAGTATGGCTATACCGAGTCGGCCACTAAGGAAGCAGTAGGGCCACGCTTCCTTCGCATCACCGACATCCAAGACGGCCGGGTGAATTGGAAACGCGTGCCATATTGTCGTTGTCCAGAACCGGCCAAATATCTCCTCAAGCCAAATGACCTTGTTTTCGCCCGGACGGGAGCAACAACAGGCAAGAGTTTCGTGATTCGACATTGTCCGGAAGCCGTCTTCGCGTCTTACCTGATTCGCCTTCGTGTGCGCGACACGGTTTCCGTGAATTATCTCTACCGCTATTTCCAGAGTCCGAGTTATTGGGAGCAGATTGCTGACGAAAAGAAAGGAACTGGCCAGCCGAACCTCAGTGGCTCGAAGCTGGAAAAGCTCAAAGTTCCCATCGCACCGCCCCCAGATCAACGCCGGATCGTGGCAGAGCTGGACGCGTTACAAGCGCAGGTGGACGCGCTGAGGCGCCTGCAAGCCGAGGCCGCCGCCGAACTCGACGCCTTGCTGCCCGCTGTTCTCGACAAAGCATTCCGCGGCGAGCTACAGGTATAGTCCTACGCCATGGAGCCTTACACCTGAACAGTCGCAGCAATCTGATTGAGCACGGGCGTGTAGATGTCCGTCTCTACACCGGGGGTTCTGATGCTGACGACCAGGGCATAACGAGCTGTTTTTCCCCATCTCTCCAAGGCAGGGCGTTCTTTCCACCATCCGAGTACGGGATAAACGGCCACATGGCCGCGTTCGGCCAGTTCTGCTGCGGTTCCACTTCATATGTCGGAATGAATCGATCCCAATACGCGCAAACGCTCACCCAGTACCCATTCCCCGGTATCGCCGGATGCGGACGCCCCATCATACTCTTCGTCGCGGGCCTGGCGATTGATGCGTTGCTCGAACGCCTCCAGACTTTCGAGTGAGCGTCTTACATCGAAACGCAGACCGTGAGATTGATAGCTGTATTTTTTCGACCGGCCGCGTTCGCCGGGATTGGGTTCAACAAAGTAGCAAAGCGTCACCCGCATCTCGACATCGACACCTCCGAGTGCGCTTAGCGTTTCTGCAGGCCACGGAATGCCGTGATAGTTAATGTCGCGGGTCTTGACTTGATGCCCGTCTTCCTTAAAGAAAGGCTGAAGCTGGTCCTGAGCGATAAGAGTCAGCGAATCCCTGGCACTCCAGAAAAGATCGTCCTGATTGGGGACGCCATAGCCACAGTAACGGAGAAGCTTGCGATAATCCTCCTTGGTGCGTAACGGCGCAAACCTGGCCTTCATCGCCTCAGTCCATTGGGCTGAATGGATCAGCAAGGCCCTGAGCGTCTCTGGCCAAAATTGTGGGTATTCCGCCTGAAGCATCGCCGCAAGACGCGCAGCAAGAGCCGTTGCCGCACTCGTGTCCCCGAAGGAAACAAGGCTTTTCCCGAGCGCAAATTCGCGGTGGGTGCTTAGTAACTGTAGACCATCGTCAATATAGTCCACCGTTCCGTCTTCCGGACTCAGGCTCATGTTGCCGCCTTCCATGACAATATCCGGCTTTATTGGCCAGTTCTTGCCCCATTCCATCGCGGTACAGCTTGCGGGCGACAAATCGCCTTTGGGAGCGAGCGGTTGCCATCCCGGATATTTTTCCGTATCGAGGATGACTTTTTCTGTGTAAGCTCCGACCGTGAGCGTGTTCCAGGCCTGCCCGGGATCATGGACGGGGTCGGTCATATTGCTGTACGGGTACTGATGCCGCGCTCCCTGATCGGTATTTCCCGCGGACACAACAACCAGGCGCCTTTGCTCGTCTTCATAGCCTGATGCCAGGGCATCAATGGTTGCCGACCACGAGGAAGGACGGCCCCGATCGAGGCCATCGTTACATGTGATGGCCATGCAAAACACCCGTTGTCTCTCAAGCTTTATTTCTACACGGCTTATGCTCTCTCTGGTGATTGCTCCATAAAGATGCTTGTCTTTGTGGAAGTCCGGACTAGGGGTGACTTTTACGGACTCTATGCGATGTTTCACCAAGATACGTTCGGAAGATGCCAAAGGCTCCGTGAGGTCTCCATAGGCCGCAAGACCGGCCATAGGCGTGCCATGACCATACCGGTCGTCAGAACCCCATGCCGGTTCGTAGGTGTGCATGTCATCGGGTGCCGCCACAGGTTTAAGAAGCGGATGGGCTTGGTTGACGCCGGTATCGAGGACACAAACCGTTGGAGCCTTTTCGTCGGGCGGCTCAAGCCGTTTCAGTGCGTTGTCTATCCATTTCTGCTGTTCTATGTGATCCAGCCCCGTGAAAAAAGCGGCGGTATCCTTTGCTTTGCGAACCTCTGCAAAAGAAGCAAGGAGATGAACAGATCGGCTCATCTGTTCGGGCGTGCCCCGGACAAGCAGCACGGTCCGATCAAGAAAGTGGATAGCCTCCTTGCTGACTGACATCCCAAGCTGCTCTGCATGGTCGCGCAGGAACGCCTCGTAGTTCATCTGCTCCGAGTTCCGGAGCCAAACCTCCCACCAGATAACCTCGGACGGTGCGGGAAACAGATCTGCCGGATCTGTCCAAAGCGCTTCAAGCGCGGCTAGCCGGATGTGGGAAATACTCTCTACAAGCGGCTTGTTTTTCGGCTTCCCTTTGCGAGTATCTTCATCCTTGTATGCCGTAATCTTGTTAAGGAAGTGCGCAAGTTTGCCTTCGGGCACGAAGACAGTAGCGATGGTCCTGTTGTCTGCGCTTTTGACGGAGCAGAGCTCGATACCGCTCGGCTGAAATTCTAGGCTGTCGAATTTCAGATCGAAATCAGGCTCACTCTCGAAGGACAGGTAAATTCCGTTAAGGGCATCGAGACCAAAAGCCTTCTGATCCCGTACGATCCCTCGTACCGATTTCTCGATAGTTGTCAGCTCGCTTATCAATAAGCCTGCATGGTTCTCGCGATCCCGCGGGGGTGTCTTTGTCGGTTTTCCACGACCAGACCTGGGACTGGTGAAGCGCTCAGTGCGCGCCGTGTTGGTAACGAGAATATGAGGAAGGCGTTCCCTACTTCCATCAGGCATGTGATGTTCTTATCTCCTCAAGGTCATTTCTTTTGAAACCGCTGCCGTTCTTCGATTGCCTTAACAAGATCTCCTTGCGTAAGCTGCTGCCGGTCATGAATGACGGCGTCCTTAATTGCCGCCTCGCACGCTCTGGTGATGTCCCCATAGCTCAGACCGTGCGCTACCTCCGCCAACCGCTTCCACTGAGGCTTTGATACCTTGAACCCAGCTAGTTTTGACTTCAAAACGCTGACGATCTCCGTCTCTCCGGGCAGGAGGTACTCGATGACATCGTCAAAACGACGGAACAGCGCATGATCGAGCAGGGTCGGATGGTTGGTTGCGGCAATGAGCAGGCTGTTCGAGTCGTCCTGCTCGATTAGTTGCAAAAAACTGTTCAGCACACGTCGGATTTCGCCAACGTCGTTGGTTAACCCACGGTGAGCCCCTATGCTGTCAAACTCATCGAAAAGATATACCCCGCGCACGTCGTTTATGGAATTAAAGATCAGGCGCAGTTTCGCCGCGGTTTCCCCCATGTACTTGGTCATCAAGCTATCGAGCCTCACCACAAATAGGGGCAACCCGAGCTCACCGGCTATCACGGAAGCTGTAAGCGTCTTACCGGTACCTGGCGGTCCAATCAGGAGCAATTTCTTGCGCGGAGCCAGTCCATGGGAGCGGATTTTCTGTACGTGGGAATGCTCCTTTATGAGCCGCTGCAAGCTTGCAGCGATGTCCGGCGCGAGAACCATGTCGGCAAGTCGGAGTTTGGGGTACGTGGCAGCGAGAACGTCCGACAATTCGCCGCGGGGCCTTACAAGAGGAATTGGCTGATTGTTCCCCGCCCGTCTGGTAGTTTTCGCCTTATCAATAAGATCGCGCAGCTCTTGAGCTAGCTTTCCGTGCCCCAGCTTGGCCTCGTGCGCGGCCATTTGCATGGCAATAGACAAGAACCTGGCCTCATCACCGTCCGCGTGCGATTGCAGAAGAGCCTTTAGTTGTTCTCCGCTAGGCATGGCTGCCTCTCCTCCGCTAAAGCATAGAGAGCTCCTCTATGTCTTGTAACGACTTATTTTCGTTGGTAAATCTATGAGAAGGTAATAGTAGGTCTGCAAAAGGGATAATAGATCAGTTAGAGGCGCGGCGAAACGGCGGCGGAAACGGAGGAAGATCACGCCGAACGGGGCCACGAAGCCGGTTGCAGAGATTGGCGAAGCGGGGAGTTTAACGGAGGGCGGAGCCAGCCGAAACCGCTCCTGGACTCGACGCGATGCTGCCCGCCATTCTTGATAAGGCGTTTAAGAGCGAGCTTTAGACAAGATTGCTTCAAGCCGGCGGCGATTCGCCGAACAGCCGCCGGTAATCCGCCGTAAAATCTTTTGGATAGTCATTAACATAACTCCAATAGGCCACAATACCCCGCACCTTGGACATATCGATGTGCCCACAATCCACCATCAATTTGAGCAAGTCCAGGGTCTTCCAGACCGTAACCTCGAAGGTTTCAGCAAGTTGAATCATGTCGTCATCATCCGTAACCACGGGGATACCGAGCACATAGGCATAACTCAACACGGTTACATCCACGCGCGAGGGGCCAGGAAGCTCTGTCTGGACATGATCCCACATGAAATCAAAAATAGTGGGAAGTTCATTGCGCTGTTTCTTCGACAGGTTTAGCCGCTTGTCCCGGTTATCCCGATACTTCGGCTCATCCACCCAGGGAAATTTATGCTGTAGTCGTGGTTCTCTTGCATATTCCCGTTCCAACTCAGGTAATACGTATAGGCAAGAGTTCTCTTCCCCGAAGGGTTCAAACAAGAGAGGGTGGATGTTTTTGGCGAGGCGAAAGTAGCTGTTGGAGTCAAGTAGCATTTTGGATTGCGCCACTCAACCCCTCGCCTTGCCCCAGGTCAATTAGACCAAGGCGGCATGGACTTCCTTGGCATCCAACAATGGAATGTCCAAGATTGCCTGGACATAGCCGTGGCTTTTGTGTTCCTCGACCAAATAAGTTTTCAGGCTTGCGAAAAATGGCGTGTCAAAGACTTCTTTGCAGCGCTCCATATAACTCTTGACATCTGGACGCGCATTATCAAACAAAGTCGCGCTGACGTTGTTATAACCCTTGCTGAGGTTTTTGGCCGCCCCGAAGATGGCGTCGCCGAATTCGATGCGGGGCGATCCTTGACTCTCGGCATAGTGGTTGATTTCGTAATAGACGCTGACTGGCGAGATTAAATTATCTTCCGCCAGTCGTTTAATAAAATTTACTTGTGTTGCCTTGCCCCAATTGGTCTTGATCTGACGATAAGCCTCTTGTGCCAGCGGTTCTGGAAATAGCAGCGTCCCCGCGAATCTATCCGCAAAGTCTTCCGCCGCATCGCCCGTGAGTTGGGGCGCAAAGCCATGCCCCAATTCATGCGCCATCCAGAACTTGAAGTCGTGCATCTCCACATCCAAGTTAAGATAGACCCAAGTCGTCATCGAATCGGGTAGAAAAATGTGCAAGGCATTTTCGTGCCGTTCCTTCT
>JBOIEE010000359.1:0-6458 GCA_050740975.1 Gammaproteobacteria bacterium
CGCGGAGCACGGGATCACCTGTAACGCGATCTGTCCCGGTTATGTGTTCACGCCGCTGGTCGAGGGCCAGATCGACGACACCGCCAAGGCGCGCGGCATTGAGCGTGAGGCGGTGATTCGAGACGTGTTGCTGGCGGCCCAAGCCACCAAGCAATTCGTCAAACCCGAGGACCTGGGTCAATTGGCGGTCTTCCTGGCGAGCGATGCCGCGGTCCAGATCACGGGTGCGGCGCTTCCGGTCGACGGCGGTTGGACCGCGCATTAGCGATCCTGGGACAAGCGGCGCGGTGAGTACCCCAGTGCAGCCAAAACCCATCAATCTCGCGCTCCAAGGCGGAGGAGCGCACGGCGCCTTCACCTGGGGCGTGCTAGATACACTCCTCGAAGATGAGCGCATCGAGATCGAGGCCATCAGCGGTACCAGCGCTGGGGCGATGAACGCCGCGGTCCTCGCGGACGGTATGATGGAGGGCGGGCGCGAAGGCGGGCGGCGGGCCTTGGAAGAATTCTGGGCCGCCGTCAGCCGGGCGGCTCTCGGGAGCCCGCTCAAACGCTCTGTCTGGGACATGATGACCGGAAATTGGAACCTGGATTTCTCGCCCAGCTATCTCTTCTTCGACCAACTGAGCCGCCTCGCCTCGCCCTATCAGACGAATCCGCTGAATCTCAATCCCCTGCGGGATCTGGTGCTGCGGCAGGTGAACTTCGAGCGCTTGCGCCGCTGCGACTGTATCAAGCTCTTCATCTCCGCAACCAGCGTGCGTACCGGCAAGGTCAAGGTGTTCGGGCATGCGGAGCTGTCCGTCGACGCCCTCATGGCTTCGGCCTGTTTACCCTTGCTCTTCCAGGCTGTCGAGATCGACGGCGAGGCCTATAGGGACGGTGGCTATATGGGGAATCCCGTGCTTTTTCCGTTCTTCTACCGTTGCCGCAACCCGGATATCGTCATCGTCCAGATCAATCCGATTGAGCACCAGGGGACACCCACGACGGCGCCCGAGATCATGGACCGCGTCAACGAGATCACCTTCAATTCGAGCCTGATGAGCGAGTTTCGGGCGATCGATTTCGTGGCGCGGCTACTCGATCAAGGAGCGCTGGACGCCAAGCGCTACAAGCGCGTCCTGCTGCACATCATCGACGCGGATCAGCGGCTCGACGGTCTTACGGCATCGAGTAAATTCAATGCCGAATGGGCGTTTCTGCGGCACCTGCACGAGATCGGCCGGGCGGCGGCGAGCGAGTGGCTGAATAAGCACTATGAAAGCATCGGCGAGCGCTCGACGGTAAACGTTCGATCGCTGTTTACGTAATTCGGTAAGCCCCCGGCGCTGCCGGGGGACTCAGGGAGGTTTGACCTTGACAGTGATCGTCGCGGGTCAATGGGTTCGGCTCGATACTCCGTCCCCCTCGATGGGTGTATACACCAGGAGAGGGTTGGGGTAACGGCATTGAAATCAAGGCGGGAAAAGTAACGCGGTCACCTCTTAAAATATAAGAAATCGAGTCTTTAAATACCAGACCCCATCCACGATAGAGGATGTAACGCTAGATCCAGTCGGCTTAGGCCCGTTCGGTGCGCAGGCTGTAATGGAGGTAGCGCAGGCACTCCCGCACGTGATCGAGCAGATGCGGTTAGTTGGCGGGTGTGCTAAAAACTCCCTCGGGTGTATTCCTTAGCATTGTGGAGTTCCCAATCAAGCGGTTATATGATGATTGCCGTGATTATGCACCAATCCGTTGATTGGGTTAGACACCGGATCAGACACCTATTTGTGTCGATTTCTGGTTATGCGTTCAAGGGAAATGTGTGGAAAGTATGACCCCTGAGATGGTAAATGGCCTATTTGCTCTTGGAGGAGCTGCTCTAGGCGCTGTTCTGACTGGCGCCTTTTCTTTGTACCAATCGAAGAAAACGCTCCGAAAGAAAGAGCTTGCGATATACACAACCGCTCCATCTCGTTTATTAGCCGTTGACAGTACGTTGAAAGACCTCATTGTGGTAACAATAAACGGCAAGAAAGTACCAACTGTGTATATCGTCGATACTGTAATTGCGAATACTGGTAATGAGGTTCTGAATGATCTAAAGGCAAAGGTGTGTTGGGAAGGGAAGGGCGAGATAGTTTCAACGGAAATTGGGAGAGCCAACTTTGATCCGAAATTGGATGAAATTGCGATTGCAAGAGTTGGCGACCTAGAAATTGATATTTCCGCATCGTACTTAAATCCCGGCGACGAATTGGTGGTGCGCTCCCTGTTCTCAGGTAGGCCTAGCAAATGGCGGGTGGAATTCCGGCAGCCCGGTGTCTCGTTAAACAAGAGACTTACAGACACAGGTTTACCCAATATTTTTGCCAAGGCAATGTTTGAGGGTATTCGATCAAACTGGATATTGGATTCCTATTTCAAGCTGGCCCTTCCGCAATACAGGAAATACTTGGAATCGTTGGATCGTGAATCAAAGAACGCATAACAACAGCTTCAACGCGGACTGCTTTCTCGCTGTGCTCGAAAGCCACCCGGTTAAGCTGAACGGTTGGGTCGATTACCCATGATGAGATGATGTGTCCGGAGTGACAATGAAAAGCAAGAAAACAACCGTGAGAATTGGAGTTCCCAAATATCCCAGGCACTCTCTCGAAAAGGTGTTGCGCATTCCAAAGGCTATCCTTGATCAGAACGCCGGAAAGGAATGTTCTGAGGAGGAAACAGCACAATTTCTTGGGATCAAATACAACAAAGGGCCTTACGCACTCGAACTCAGTTCAGCTATGAAGTTTGGTCTCTTGGATCGGCCATCCGCGGGACTCATCGCTGTGTCAGACCTAGCGAAAAAGATTTTACGTCCACAGAACGCACAGGAGGAACTGGTGGGCCTACGTGAGGCTGTCCTGAAGGCGCCGGACATCTCCTCCGTATACAGTCACTACCGTGGCGAGAATCTTCCGGACACACAGTTCTTCGAGAATGCCTTAGTGGACAAGTTCGGAATCCCCAAGGAGAAAGTTGCAGAGTTCAAGACAATCTTTTTCGACACACTCAACAAGGCCAAGCTAATTGAAGAGCATAATGGCAAACAACGGCTCATCGACGTGTCTGGTGATCTGCCGACCAAAGCCGGCACATCTGAAGTGCTAAAGAAGCTTGGGAAATCAGTTGCCGTTGACGCGAACGATACTTGCTTCGTAATGATGCCGTTCGCGGTACCTACCGCTCGGCAACTATTACGAAAAGGTATACAAACCAGCGATCGAGAAGGTCGGGCTGAAGCCTGTAAGAGCTGATACTGAAATCTTTGGAGCCGGCAAAATCATGGATCAAGTGTGGTCCGGAATAAACGCCGCCAAGGTGTTAGTAGCTGAACTAACTACGCGCAATCCCAACGTCTTTTATGAACTGGGCTTGGCTCATGCTCTGAAGAAACCCGTCGTGCTGATCTCTTCCAACGAAAGTGACGTTCCGTTCGATTTGAAACATATCCGCGTAATCTACTACGACGTCACCGATCCGTTCTGGGGAATGAAGCTGCTCGACAAAGTTGCTGAAAACATCCTCTCTGCAATACAGAATCCGGAAGAGGCAGTTTTTAGGAGCGAAGAGAGCAATTAGCCACTGACGGCCAGATAGCGAGTTAAGGATCCAGGATCGAATATTGCGGGCGATGTCCAACGAAGAATAAGCGACCCCTGGCCCCTATCGCCTGCCCCTATCGCCTGCGCTTTCGCCTGCTAGACATCGCACCCACCTGTACGAAACATGACGGCCACACCAGGACCGAAGGGCAGCTTCCTCCTCGGCAACCTGCGCGAGTTTTCGCAGGACATGCTGGGGTTCTTCACGCGCTCGGCCCGCGACTACGGCGATGTGGTACGCTTGCGCCTCGTGAATCGCACTGCGTTTCTGATCAACCATCCCATGCACATCGAAACGGTGCTCGTCCGGCAGCATGAGCAGTTCATCAAGCACCGTTTTTTCTGGAGCCGGGTGCGGGCATTGTTCGGGCAGGGACTGGTGGCGAGCGAAGGAGCCTACTGGCGCCATCAGCGGTTACTCATGCAGCCGTCGTTCAACCGCGAGCGCTTGGCGCGCTACGGCAGAATCATGGTCGCGGAGGCCGAGGCAGCGCTCGTGGATTGGGGGGACGGCGAGGTGCGCGATCTACATCATGAATTCACCCGCCTCACCCTGCGTATCGCGATACGGGCGTTTTTCGGCGCGGAGCCGTCGGAACGGACGCTCGGTCTCGCCCGGGCCTTCACGGCCGCAGCCGAGGAGATCATGCTGCGCCTGCGCATGCCGGTGCGCCTGCCCGATTGGATCCCGACTGCCGGAAACCGGCGCTATCTCGACGCCGTCCGGCAGCTCGAAGGCGCCGTCTATACCATCATCGGCGAGCGCCGCCGTAGGTCTCATATCCCCGGCGCCAAGGCCGAGCCTCCCAACCTCTTGGACGTTCTCCTCGCGGCCCACGACGAAGCAGGCCGGCCGCTCTCTGAACGGCAGGTGCGCGACGAGGCTATCACCATGCTCTTGGCCGCTCACGAGACCACGGCCCTCGCGCTCGTGTGGACGTGGTACCTGCTCGCGCGGAACCCCGGCGCAGCCGGCGCGCTCGCTGCTGAGGCACGCCGGGTCCTGTGCGGGCGCCCGGCGAGCGCCGGCGATCTGGACGCGCTGCCCTACACCCGCGCCGTGGTCCAGGAGGGGCTCAGGCTCTACCCGCCGGCCTATGCTATCGGCCGTGAGGCACGCGCCGAGGTCCTGCTCGACGGTCATCGCATCCCGAGGGGCGCAACGGTGTTCATGAGCCCCTGGGTCATGCACCGTGACCCTCGTTACTACGAGCAGCCCGAGGGGTTTCGCCCGGAGCGCTGGCTGGGTGATATCCTGGCCGGCCTTCCCCGCTATGCCTATTTCCCCTTCGGCGGCGGGGCGCGGGTGTGCATCGGCAATACCTTCGCGCTGACCGAGCTGGTGCTGGTGATAGCGACCATCGCACGGCAGGGCCGCATCCAGCTCACGTCGGATCGGGAGATCGCACCCCGCCCCCTGATCACATTGCGGCCGGCAGAGCCCATCACCGCGCGTTTCCACCGGGATCTGGATGGGCTGCCTGCGGGGTTTGACGGGGTCGGGTAATGGGGCGGACCGACCGCGACCTGGATCCAGTGCAGACGCCGAATTCTGGACTCCCAGCTTTCGCTGCAATGACGACGGAAAAGAAGTGAGGGTCTCGATAACAGCAAGAGAATCGAAGCATGGTGATCATACGTCCAGAAAACCCGGGCGATACCGCCGAGATCCGTTACCTCAACGAGCAGGCGTTCGGCCGCCCGGAAGAAACCCAGCTTGTCGATACTCTCCGCGCTCGCGGTAGGATCATCCTCTCGCTGGTTGCCGAAAGAAATGACCACGTGGTGGGACACATATTGTTCAGCCCAGTCACCATCGAGACGGAGAGAGAGGCCTTGCCTGTCGCGGGTCTCGCGCCGATGGCGATAGTGCCGACGCTACAGCGACAGGGGATTGGCTCCCTGCTGGTTAAGGCTGGGCTCGACGCGTGCCGAGAAGCGGCCTTGGCGGGCGTTGTGGTGTTGGGACACCCGGACTATTACCCGCGCTTTGGTTTCGTACCCGCGAGCGTCTATGGCATCCGGAGTGAATACGCTGTCCCGGAGGGCGTGTTTATGGCGATCGAGTTGCGCGCGGGGGCCTTGCGCGGGCATGCCGGGCTCGCGAAGTACGCGCCGGAATTCCAACTGGTGTGAGAGATCAACACTCGTGATAAACGGAAAAGCATATCAGGCTTGCAATGCGGGACAGTTTAGGAGAAAGCATGGTCGTGCATGAGAACACGCCCCAGGATGCGGTGAGCAAAAAATCAGAGCCGGCCCGCAAGCCGCAAGTCGTGATCGTCGGCGCCGGGTTCGGGGGACTGGCCGCGGCAAAGGCTCTAGCGGGCGCTCCGGTCGCGGTTACCGTCGTGGACCGTCAGAACTACCATTTGTTTCAACCGCTGCTCTATCAGGTCGCCACCGCCGCGCTCTCTCCGGGCGATATCGCTTGGCCCATCCGCCGCCTGCTGCGGCGTCAGCCGAACGCGCGGGTCCTGCTAGGCGAAGTGACCGCTGTCGATACGTCGCGGCAGGTTTTAGACATGGGCGGGCGATCGCTTCCCTATGATTATCTGGTGTTATCTACAGGAGTCAGGCACGACTACTTTGGCCACGGAGACTGGGAGCCGTTTGCCCCCGGGCTCAAGCACCTCGACGATGCCACGGCGATCCGGCGGCGTATACTCATGGCCTTCGAGCGAGCCGAGATGGAAACCGATGAGCGCGAGCGGCAGCGCCTGCTGACCTTCGTTATCGTCGGCGCGGGACCGACGGGGGTGGAGCTGGCCGGGGCTATCGCGGAGCTGGCGCGCAAGGCGCTCTCGGCTGACTTCCGCCATA